>JBBSJX010000107.1:0-10976 GCA_038256825.1 Chitinophagales bacterium | reverse complement strand
TTCGCGTTTAAATGCTGCATCCCAAACAATCCAGTTTCTGCCGCCAAAATCAATTAATACCTTGGCTTCAGCTTCATCCATTGGTAAGGCAAAACCATATCGTTCCATGCCTCTTTTATCGGCCAAGCCTATGGCAAATGCTTCGCCCAAGGCCAGGCCTGTATCTTCAATTGTATGGTGTTCATCAATATGCAAATCACCATTGGTTGTTATGGTTAAATCCATTTTACCGTGGCGGGCTATCTGCTCCAGCATATGATCAAAAAAACCCAGGCCGGTTTGAATGTGGGCCTTACCACTACCATCCAGGTTTAGGTCTACACTTATTTTAGTTTCGTTGGTATTACGTTCATGATGTACCTGCCGCAATCCCAGTTTTAAAAACTCATAAATTTCCTTCCACGAAGTGGTTTCGAGGGCGATTACTTTTTCCAGTTCGGCTCTTGCATCTTTAATCTCTTCACCACCCAGGTTCGGATCGTTATTAATCCATAAGGCTTTACAACCCAGGTTTTTTGCTAATTGTACATCGGTAATTCTATCGCCAATAACAAAGGAATTAGCGATATCGTATGTGGGGTTATTTAAGTAAGCCCCAAACATACCGATGCCCGGTTTGCGGGTAGGTGCATTTTCATGTGGGTAGGTTTTATCAATCTGAACATCGGTAAAATAAATGCCTTCATTTTCGAGGCTCTTCATTATAAAATTATGAACGGGAGTAAAAGTATCTTCCGGAAATGAATCGGTGCCTAACCCATCCTGGTTACTTACCATAACGAGTTCGTAATCCAGTTCAGTTGCTATACGGTTCATGTATTTAAACATATCCGGGTAAAATTCCAGCTTACTAAAGCTATCTATCTGGTAAGTTGGCGGCGCTTCGTTAATCAGGGTTCCGTCACGATCAATAAATAATATTCTTTTCAAAATTTGGGTATTTAAAGATGGATAAGAAATGTTTGAATTGTTTTTTAAAAATTAACCTTAACAACAATTACTAATAAATGCTGCCTGATGATTTGCCGATGAACGTAATGCGACGCAACGATGTTTAATAGCATTCCAACCCCCTGTACCCTACTATTTCAATTTATTTACTTCAACCTGCCAGTCGCAAAAGGCTTCAACCAATTGTGTATTTTCGTCTTCGGTGCCAATGGTTATTCGTAAACAATTATCGCACAATTTTACATTACTCCGGTCCCTTACTACAATGCCCATTTCCAATAAAAACTCATACACATTTCGGGCATCTTTCATTTTCACTAAAAGAAAATTGGCATCAGAAGGATAGACTTTCTCGATAAAAGGTAGTTTTTCGAAAACCGCCTTTAATGCAACGCGCATTTGAACCAGTTCTTTTATCATATCGTTCACCTGGCCCACCTCTTCCAATGCCTTTAAAGCAATTTCCTGGGTTGCCTGGTTAATATTATAGGGAGGCTTAACCCTGTTCATGATTTCTATAATCTGGGTTGAGGCAAATGCCATTCCCAACCGCAGACCGGCCAAACCCCAGGCTTTACTAAAAGTTTGCATTACCACCAGGTTTGGATAATCAGCCAGCTCCTGTACAAAAGATCTATGCCTGGAGAAATTGATGTATGCTTCATCAACCACCACCAGTCCATTAAAATTGTTAAGTACCGATTCAACATCGGAACGGGTAAGCGAATTTCCTGTAGGGTTATTGGGAGAGCATATCCAGATTAATTTAGTGTTTGCATCAACCAGTGTTTCAATATGTACCAGGTCCAGTTGAAAATCATCTAACAAAGGCGCTTTCCTTATTTCAACGTCATTGATATTTGCACTCACCTCGTACATTCCGTAGGTTGGCGGACAAATAACGATGTTGTCTTTTCCCGGGTTACAAAAACAACGATATAAAAGATCGATGCATTCGTCACTTCCATTACCTAAAAAAATCTGCTCTATCGCTACACTCTTTATAAGGCTAATTGTTTCCTTAAGTTTTACCTGGTGCGGATCCGGATACCTGTTGTACCATTTTATAAGAGGAGAACCCAGGGAGTTTTCATTGGCATCCAAAAAAACTTTTGCTTCACCACTAAATTCATCGCGTGCCGAAGAATAAGGGGTAAGGCTTTGAATATTTTTGCGGGTTAATTTTTCTAACTGGAACATTATATTGTAGCTATTGCTTTTAATTATTTTAGTTTGAAGTCCTACGCACCTTAACCGCATGGGCATGGGCATCCAGTCCTTCGGCAGAAGCCATAATTTCAACCGTTGCAGCAATATTTTTCAATCCTTCGCTGCTTAATTTTTGAAAAGTGATCTTCTTTACAAAACTATCCAGGCTTACCCCGCTATAAGCTTTGGCATAGCCGTTTGTAGGTAAAGTATGATTGGTTCCACTTGCATAATCGCCCACACTTTCGGGCGAATAATTGCCAAGGAAAACTGATCCGGCATTTATGATTGAAGCCCCTATTTCATCATTGTTATCGCAGGCGATAATTAAATGCTCAGGTGCATATTCATTTATCAATTCAACCGCCTCTTTTAGCTTGCTGATCAAAATTATTTTACTGTTTTGCAAAGCGATCGATGCAACCTCTTTTCTGGTTAATAGTTCTAATTGCTTAGCTACTTCTTCCTGAACCTGTTTAGCCATTTGTTCGGAAGTAGTTATTAAAACAACCTGGCTATCTTCCCCATGCTCGGCCTGCGATAACAAATCGGCTGCCACAAAAACCGGGTTAGCTGTATCATCAGCTAATACTGCAACTTCACTGGGTCCCGCAGGCATGTCGATGGCAATGCCATCTTTTTGTACCAATTGTTTTGCACAGGTTACATATTGATTGCCGGGGCCAAATATTTTATAAACTTTAGGAATACTTGCTGTGCCATAAGCCATAGCACCGATAGCCTGAGCACCACCGGCTTTAAATATTTTAGTTACACCAACCAATTTTGCTGTATATAAAATGGCAGGGTGCAATTTGCCTTCGCGGTTGGGAGGGGAGCATAAAATAATCTCTTTGCTTCCCGCAATTTTAGCAGGAACGCCCAACATTAAAATGGTTGAAAAAAGGGGGGCTGATCCACCGGGAATATATAAACCAACTTTTTCAATAGGCACACTTTTTCGCCAGCATTGCACACCTGGTAATGTTTCTATAACCGCTTCGCTTATAACCTGTGCCTGGTGAAACTTTTCAACATTTGCTTTTGCCTGCTGGATGGCTTTTTTTAATGCATCACTAACCAAACCATCAGCTTCAATCATCTCAGCTTCGGTAACAGGTAAACTATCAATCGTTACCTTATC
Organism: Chitinophagales bacterium; assembly: GCA_038256825.1. Lineage (GTDB taxonomy): Bacteria > Bacteroidota > Bacteroidia > Chitinophagales > Chitinophagaceae > Segetibacter. The sequence continues at coordinate 7,672 of JBBSJX010000107.1, read as the reverse complement.
AAACATCGATGAAAACCGTTTAACAGCCACATCACCTGTAAGCCTCACTTCTTTTAAAATATTCGACACACTCGCCTCCAGCGATGAGTTATCAAAAGCAGGTCGTTGCAACAAGCCCATCCATTCTTTTTTCTCCGGGTACAAATAAACTGGCAACATGCTTAAAGTGCTTTTATCATTTCGTAATTAATAAATTCTTTTCCATTGTACAATTTCGTCTTCACCCTGGTTACTTCAAATCCATATTTTTCAAATAACGGCTTTGCTGTAATGCTGGACTCTGTTGTCAATTCCTTAAAACCGTTTTCAGTACTTAGTTGTAACAAAAAATCCATCAAATGAGAGGCAACTCCCCGGCCCTGGTAATCTTTATGTACATACAATGTATCAACATGTCCATCATCTGTAAGCTCTGCAAAGCCGGTAATCATTCCATCCATCAAAGCAATTTTACAAATATTGTTGTTCAACCTTTGCTTCCAGCTAACCTCGTTTGCTTTAAGCGGAGCCCATCTTTCCAGTTGTTGTTCGTTATAATCTTTTGCATTAATGGTGTGTACGGTTTCGTAAAATAGCTGCATAATATCGTGCAGCATATTTTGTTCAAAATCCACTATTTTAATTTCATCCATGATTTCCTTTTTGGTACCAGCCAATATTTCCATAGCATCATCGTTGCGTCGCAATCACTTAACCGGCAAACCATCTATCAACTTTTTTGGCCCTATCTTATTTGTTGATTAATTAAAGATGGTGGTTTAATATAACCTACTTTAAATACTATATAATCATTTTTTCAATTGGCACCACCAGTATTCCCTGTGCTCCTGCCCTTTTTAATTTTTCAATAATATCCCAGAATTCGTCTTCATTTAATACACTATGTACACTGCTCCATCCACTTTCGGCTAATGGCAAAACCGTAGGGCTTTTCATGCCCGGCAGCAATCCTATTATTTCCTGTAAATTTTCGTTGGGTGCATTCAGCAAAACATACTTAGTGTTTTTTGCTTTCTTCACTGCCTGTATTCTAAACAAAAGCTTGTTTAATAATGTTTGCTTTTCGTCGCTTAACTGGTCGTTTTTTATAAGCACCGCTTCGGATTGAAGTATGGTTTCAACTTCCTTCAAACCATTCATGAATAGAGTAGAGCCGCTGCTTACCAGGTCGCAGATTACATCAGCCAATCCAATTCCCGGAGCAATTTCAACACTTCCGCTAATCTCATGTATTTCCGCATTTATCACGTTTTCATCCAAATATTTTTGAACCAATACCGGGTAGCTTGTTGCTATTCTTTTTCCCTGTAAATAATTACCTGTGCCATCATAATCCTCATTGCGGGGTACTGCTATGCACAAACGGCATTTACCAAAGCCCAACTTATAAAAAACTTCTACTGATTTATTTTTCTCATACACCACATTTTCGCCCACAATACCAACATCAGCAACCGCATCTTCTACGTACTGCGGTATATCATCATCCCTTAAAAAATAAATATCTATCGGAAAATTACTGGCTTCAGCCTTTAATTTATTCACTCCATTGGATACATCTATTCCACACTCTTTCAAAAGTTTCATGCTATCGTCGTGCAAACGACCTGATTTTTGAATAGCAATTGTAAGTCTTTGTTCCACCATTATAAGTTTTTTAGTTACCTGATTACGAAGTGAAATAAAAAAGGCCTACCCTTGGGTAAGCCTTTTATGTTTTTATACTTTATTGCACAACAACAACAATGGCCTACCAGTTTGGTAAGAAATGATGATGTAGATGTATGTGCAATTGAATTTTCATGCCGCAAAGATAAACGGAGGGATTTAATAACCAAAAAAGGTTTTTGAGATGAATAATATCACTAACCACCATTTAAACTTATACCACCGTTTGCCTTTTCAATTTAAAAGAATTCACATCTTATAAACTTTCCTGAACTTTATAACCTCTTAAAAAATCTTCTACAAGCATTCGTTTTTTACCTTCCAGTTGCAGGTCTAAAACATGAATATACCCATTGGATGTTGCGAACTTCAAATATTTTTTCTGGTCGGTTTCAACAGTTCCGGGCGTTAATTCATGTAAGACTAATTCTACATTGCTCCTGTAAATTTTTAAAATTTTGCCGTTTAATTTAGTTAAGGCTCCTGGAAATGGTGAAAGGCCTCTTACAAGGTTATGAATTACGTGCGAAGGTTTTTCCCAGTTAATTACACAGGTTTCGGTAAAAATTTTAGGGGCATGCTTCAGATCTTCTTCCTTTGCTATGGATTGCTGGGGTTTTTCCTGGAGCGTTTCTTTTGCCAGCCCTTCAATGGTTTTAACCAGAAGTTTCGCTCCTGCCATTTTCATTTTGTCATGTAATTCACCTGCATTCTCATCGGGTTCTATTTCAATGGTTTCATTTAGCAGTATGTCGCCTGTATCTATCTGGTGTTGCAATTTAAAGGTGGTAACCCCTGTTTGTTTCTCGCCATTAATAATGGCCCAGTTAATGGGTGCAGCTCCCCTATATTGTGGCAATAACGATCCATGAACATTAATGGTTCCCATGGGCGGCATATTCCATACCACTTCGGGTAGCATTCTAAAGGCTACTACTACCTGCAGGTCGGCGTTAAGGCTTTTTAATTGATCTAAAAATTCCGGGTTTTTCAATTTTTCAGGTTGCAAAATATTCAGGCCTTCTTCGACTGCATATTTTTTAACAGCGCTCTGGGTTATTTTCATTCCACGTCCTGCAGGTTTGTCTGGTGCAGTAATTACACCTACAACATTGCAACCGGCATTCAGTAATGCATCTAACGAAGCCACCGCAAATTCTGGGGTACCCATAAACACAATTCGCAAACCGTTTAACTGTTTGTCATTTTGCTGAGTGGAAACATTTTTATCCATCCCGCAAATGTAAGAAAGGATGAAATAAAGATTTAGAAGCGATAGATGATAATAGTACCTAAAGATTTCAATTGGCACTTACTACTCAGCATACATCAGGTACTTTTTACGTTTGGCTTTAAATTCATCTAACTTGGGTTGCCAGCTAGCCCTGATTTCCGCTTCGGTTTTACCCGCTTTTATTTGTTCCATCAGTTCGCCATTGCCGGCAAGTTTATTAAAAAATATTTCTGTTGGCTTAACGTTATCCTTTTTGGGAACTATAAAAAATTCATTTTTATTGGGGAAGAGATTATAAGCTTGTAATAACCATTTCAACTGTATTTGATTATTGATATTTTTTAAAACCGCTTCGTTACTTCCTGAAACATCCCACCCATAACAAAGCTTATTTTCCAGCTTGGGGTTTTTTGCGCCGTCTTTACTCACCGGGGTAAATGAAAATAAGTTTTGAGGAAGTGAAGGATGACCAAACATCTGGAAAGGTTTTTCGGTTCCCCTACCCTCGCTTAATACGGTGCCTTCAAAAAAGCAAGTGGAAGGATACCAGTAAACGGAACCAGCATCTGGAAGATTAGGTGAGGGTTTTTCGGGCAAAATATACCTGCTTTGGTGGGTATAGTTTTTACATTTAATAACCGTAATATTCAAAGGGCTTTCGGCTACTCCTGTTTTTAATATGCGGTCAGCTTGTTTAACTACCCATTCTGCAAAAATTCGCGGATCAAGCAAACTTTCACCTATCAAAAAGTTTGCATATTCGCCCATAGTCATACCATAAACCACCGGTATGGGTTGCATTCCTACAAAACTTCTATAGGCTGTATCCAACACAGGCCCATCAACATAAAATCCATTTGGATTGGGACGATCTAAAATAATAAGTGGCTTATCGTTTTCTAAAGCACTTTCCATAAACTCCTGTAGCGAAGAAATAAATGTATAAAAGCGAACACCCACATCCTGTATATCAAATAACATAACATCCACATCGGCAAGGTCGCTGGCAGAAGGTTTTCGCTTTTTACCATATAATGATACAACAGGTATACTGGTTTGTTTATCAATATAATCGCCCACTTTTTCACCGGCATCTGCCGTGCCCCTGAACCCATGTTCAGGTCCGAATATTTTGGTGATTTTTATTCCAAGTTTCTGCAAAGTATCAACCAAATGGATATTACCTATAGTTGCGGTATGATTGGCAAAAATGCCTACACGTTTACCTTTTAATATGGGCAAATATTCATTAACCTGGTATGCTCCAGGCAAAATATTTTTTGATGTATTTAAAGTTTTAGAAATTTTATAAACCCTTTTAGCTGTTGCCGGTTTATTTTTTTTTTGCTGCGCAAAACTTTGTAAGCAGAAAGTACATAATAAAATAAAACAGAAAATATTTTTAATCATTGGATTGGTTTAAAAAAATGAAATTAGGGAAAACTATTTTGACTATAAGCAGTTTAAGCTAACTAACAAAACCTATTAACCGGCTAGCCGACGAAACCGGTTTTCACTACAATAAAAAATTATGCGGGTGGCAAGATTGTTGCAATTTTTTAAATAATCATGTTTTGTCTTACTATTAACGAACTGTTTTTTAAATAATACGGTAATAATTGGGCGATCTTAGGGAGTGTTATTATCTTCCAATTTTTGGAACATGCAATAAATACATTCATAAGTTATAAAAGATATGATGTATTTGAAGGCATCATTAAAATATCAAACATTAAAAATTGATTTTTATGCAACAAGTAAAAAATGGTGATACTGTAAAGGTTCATTATCATGGAAAATTAAACGACGGTAGCACTTTTGACAGCAGCGAAGGACGCGAACCGCTTGAGTTTGAAGTGGGTAGTGGTATGGTAATACCGGGTTTTGATGATGGCGTAACCGGCATGGCCATTGGCGAAAAGAAAACAATCAATATTCCTGCTGATGAAGCATACGGACAAAAAGAAGATGACCGTGTAATGGAATTTCCGATTGATCGTTTTCCCAAAGACCTTACACCCGAGGTTGGTATGCAATTAAATATGAGCAATGGTGAAGGGCAACAGATGCCTGTTGTAATTGCCGATGTTAAAGAAGATGTGGTGGTTTTGGATGCCAACCATCCTTTAGCAGGAAAGGATTTAACTTTTGACCTGGAACTTGTTGAAATAGTTGGAAGTAAATCGATGATAATAACACCATAATAATTAAATAGCAATATTAATAGGCGACGGTTTCTTTGAAAGAAACCGTCGCTTTTTCGTTTATAGAACTTAACCAAAAAGAAAATTTACCAGGATTATTATTACTCATCTGGGCGGACAGTAAAGCGAAATTGAATTTGATTTTACGATTATGCTGAAAACTGTCATGTTATAAACTACTCTTAAGTAGCTATAAGGCTTGTTAGTTAGCTGGCGAATAAAATACTAAAAGTATAAGAGTGCGACGCAACGGCTGCCGGGCTTTAGGGTATGCTGGCTACCAACTCTTTATTACCAACCCTAACATTCCACCTGGTAGAAATATAATATACAGCCCTACTTATTATGCGTATTGGTTAATTTGCATTTTGAAGATATCCTCCATTCTGAATTAAATGAATGAACTATGAGATTATTGAAAACATACCTGCTACTGATGTTGACGCTTATAGCTTTTAATACTGCAAATTGGTCTCAATCCATGCAAAGCACCACTTATTGCAACCCCTTGAATGTTGATTACACCTACATGATTTACAATGCCTATGACAATATTTCGTATCGTTCGGGGGCTGACCCAGCCGTGGTGAAATTTAAGAATGAATACTACATGTTTGTTACACGATCGCTGGGTTACTGGCATAGCACCGACCTGAATTACTGGGAATTTATTACACCGGAAAAATGGTATTTCCAGGGATCGAATGCGCCAGCAGCGCATAACTTTAAGGATAGTGTATTGTATGTTATGGGTGACCCATCGGGAGCCATGAGTGTTTTGTACACCGATAATCCTAAAAAAGGTGACTGGAAAGCAGTACCCGGGATTTTAGGCAACCTTCAGGACCCGGATCTTTTTATTGATGTTGATGGACAGGGTTATGTGTTTTGGGGATCAAGCAATGTATTTCCGATAAGGGGAAGAAAACTGGATCTAAAAAACAGGTTTGCTCCCGGCGACTCTGTTTATACTTTATTTAAACTGGATGGTGAAAAGCATGGATGGGAGCGCTTTGGCGAAAACCATTCGGATATTAAACTAAAAGGTTACATGGAAGGCCCCTGGCTAACCAGGCACAATAATAAATATTACATGCAGTATGCCGCACCCGGCACTGAATTTAATGTGTACGGCGATGGTGTTTATATGAGCGACAGCGCCCTGGGGCCTTATACCTATGCACCCAACAACCCGGTTTTTTATAAACCGGGCGGCTTTATGAATGGAGCAGGACATGGCAGTACCGTTGTTGGTCCTGATAATAACTATTGGCATTTTGCCAGTATGGCTTTATCGGTTAATGTTAACTGGGAAAGAAGATTGTGTATGTATCCTGCCTGGTTTGATAAGGATGGATTAATGTATTCCAATACCGAGTATGGGGATTATCCACACTTTGCACCTACATTGCCTGGTAAACAAGGCGGCTTTACTGGCTGGATGTTATTATCGTATAAAAAACCAACCAAAGCATCGTCGGCTGTTAAAAGTAATGAAGCTAAAAACCTGGTTGATGAAAATGTAAAAACCTTTTGGCTGGCCCATAAAAACAACGACGAACAATGGGTTGAAATTGACCTGCAAAATCCATCGATGATAAATGCCATACAGGTAAATTACCACGATTATAAATCAGCGATGTATGGTAAAGACCTCACCTTAAAGCACAACTATTTTATTGAAGCTTCGCTGGATGGAACAAATTGGAACCTTATAGTTGATCGAAAAAACAGTTATAAAGATGTACCAAATGATTATGTTGAAATTGCCAACCCTCAAAAATTTCGTTATATCCGTTATCGCAATATTCATGTTCCCACGCCTCATCTGGCCATTTCGGGGTTAAGGGTTTTTGGGAAAGGAGCTGGTAAAGCACCTACCGCCGTTAAACAATTTATGGTTCATCGGCAGACCGATAGAAGGGATGCTTTGTTAACCTGGAGTGGACAAAACAATGCACAGGGCTATAATATTTTATGGGGTATTGCGCCTGATAAATTATACAATTCGTGGTTGGTGTACGATAAAAATGAACTGCTTTTAAAAAGCCTGGGCACCGGGCAGGCGTATTATTTTTCGATTGAAGCTTTTAACGAAAACGGTATATCTGAGCGAACCAAACCAGTAAAGATTAATTAAGCTTAAAACTGGTTAAAGATTGAACTTCAGTTTGAAATAAAGGCTGGTATTTTATTTTAAAAAATAAGGTTACAAGCTTTTGTTTTTTAAACATGTATTGTTGTAGCCTGACCGACTTTGGCGGTTCATTCACTTGTGCAGCATAACCGGATGCAGCTTCTTACTTCGTTAAATAAACCTTCTCAAATTCTATAACATAATCTGTTTGATTATTTAAAGCAGGTTGAACCATTACTTCTATTTTATCAACATTTGCTAATTTAAATGGCTGGCTGATAGATGCGGAAAACTGCAACGGCAAAAATCCGGGATAAGGCCTCGGCAATAAAACCATTGAAGAAGGAACGAGGTTGATTAAAGGAATTTCAACCGCATTCATTATACTATCAATCTGTATAGTTGCAGTATAAGCAACTGCATCTGATG
>JBBSJX010000106.1:0-11153 GCA_038256825.1 Chitinophagales bacterium | reverse complement strand
ACAGCCGGCCCTCCATGAAAACTTGCAGAACCAATGGCAGTAAACACCCCGGTACCAATAACTGCGGCAATACCAAAAAAAGTAAGGTCGCGAACCGTAAGCACCCTTTTTAAATCTTCGTGATGCCCATGACCATCGGTTAACCCTATTTTGGCTTCCTTAAGAATTAACGGAACACTTTTTTTTCGGAACAAGCTATTGGACATGAACAGGTAATTTGAAATTTAAGTTTCGGTTTAAATGGTTGCTGATTTTTAAATTGAGCAATTAATATTTCTAATAATCGCGCTGCACCAGGAACTGCGCAAGTTCCATTAACGGTTTTTTACGAACAGATACTACAGCAATATCTTCTAAATGTTGAAAGGCTGTTGCCAGGTATTTATCTTTTAATTTTTTAGCCCAATCATCTACTCCGCAAATTCTAAATACTTCCAGCACCTTTTCTACTTTGTCATCGGCATTATTTGCTATTAACTGGTTCAATTTATCTTTTGTATTTCCTTCAGCAACTTCAAGGGCATGTATCATTAAAAAGGTTTTTTTATTGGCGATGATATCGCCTCCAACCTTTTTACCAAATTTTTCCGGGTCACCAAAAGCATCCAGGTAATCGTCCTGTACTTGAAAGGCGATACCCAGGTTCCGCCCGAATTCATAAATATGACGGGCATTCCCTTCGCTGGCGCCGCCTAATATTGCACCCATTTGTAAACTAGCCGCAAGCAGTACCGAAGTTTTTAACTCAATCATTTTAATGTACTCTTCCAGGTTTACGGCAGATTGCTTTTCAAAGTCCATATCCAGTTGTTGGCCCTCGCAAACTTCGCGGGCTGTATTATTAAACAACTGTAATATTTTATGTATATGCTTTTGTACCTTGTTAATGTGATCGTATGCTTTTATCAGCATAACATCCCCTGTTAATAAAGCAGTGCTGTCGCCATATTTTGTATGAACGGTTTGCATTCCCCTGCGTAAGGGTGCCTTATCCATTATATCGTCGTGAATGAGGGTGAAATTGTGAAACAGCTCAATGGCCTGTGCTACGTGGTAGGCATCCGGCGATATTTCATCAAAAAGCTCGTTTCCCATCAGGCACATTACCGGGCGTATTCGCTTGCCCCCAATACTCAAAAAATATTCACCGGGCTCATATAAACTGGCTGGATGCCCAATAAATTGAGTTGTATTAAATGAATTAGTAAACGTTGAAACCAATTGTGAAAACGAATGCATATTTATAGTTCAGCTTAAAAACAAAAATATTGATAAACATTAATTCAACGATTTTATTTTAACCCTTATCAACCGGTACTTTTAGGGTGTAAAGCGATTAAACCCAACAATTAAGTTTATTCTTATTTATATTCAGGGTTGCAAAAATTCTAATAAAACCAAAATTTGCCGATATGAAAAAATGGATTATGGTGTTCTCCGCTTTAATAATATTTTGTTTGTCGCACAAAATTTCCTCTGCAAATGTTAGCCTGCCTGCCATTTTTGGCAACCATATGGTACTACAGCAAAACAGTAATGTAAACATCTGGGGTTGGAGCGACCCCAATGAGAAAATTAAAATTAAAACCAGTTGGGATACTACTACATATATTACAACTGCTTCGGGCAGTGCCAAATGGAAACTGCTTATTAAAACACCCAAGGCAGGTGGACCACATACTATTACTATAACCGGCAGAAATAACTTAGAACTGCAGGATGTGATGATTGGCGAAGTTTGGCTGGCCAGTGGGCAGAGTAATATGGAAATGAGCATGAACTGGGGAATGCCGCAATATGCCGCAGATGTTGCCGCAGCTAAAAACAATAATATCCGTTTTTTTCAGGTACAAAAAACCACTGCACCTTACCCACAGGATGATTTAAAGGGCCAATGGGTGGTTAGCGATTCCAACAGCATGAAAGGGTTTAGTACCGTTGCTTATTTTTTTGGCAACCAATTAAATCAACAGTTACAAATTCCGGTTGGCCTCATAAACTCCAGTTGGGGCGGTACCCCGGCCGAAGTTTGGACACCAAAACCATTTGTAGATAACAGTGAAATTTTAAAGCAGGAAGCGGCCCAACGCGATCCCTCAAAAAACAACGGTTGGCCGGTAACACCCGGCGTGGCTTTTAATGCCATGATTGCCCCGCTAATTCCTTACGAAATTGCAGGTGCCATTTGGTACCAGGGCGAAAGTAATGCGGGTAACGCCAACCATTATCAATCGTTATTTACTACCATGATTGGCGCCTGGCGTAATGCCTGGCAAAAAGACTTTCCTTTTTATTATGTACAGATTGCGCCCTATGCGGGATATGGAAATAATAATATTGCGCCCTTGTTGCGCGATGCACAAACAAAATCCCTCTCCTACCCTAAAACAGGTATGGTGGTTATACACGACCTGGTAGACAACATTAACGACATCCACCCGAAAATGAAAAAAGAAGTGGGATTGCGCTTAGCCAACGTTGCACTTTCGGAGCATTATAAAAAACAAGGGATTACTTTTAAAAGCCCGCAATTTAAAAGCATGAAAGTGGAGAAGAATAAAATCAGGTTGTATTTTGACGATGCACCCAATGGCCTGCTTAGTAAAAATGGCGCGTCTACCGATTTTGTGATTGCCGGTGCCGATCAGCAATTTGTACCCGCAACCGCAAAAATTGAGGGCAATACTATAGTGGTTTCCGATAAAAATATTAACGACCCCGTTGCGGTGCGGTTTGGGTTTACCAACAGCGCCATGCCCAATGTTTTTAGCGCCGAAGGTTTACCGGTAAATATTTTTCGCACCGACGACTGGCCTGTGGATTCCAACAGCGTTAAGAAATAATAAAAGGTAATCGGTTACCAGGTAAATATTTTTTTTGAACCGGGCATTGAATGTTGGGGCAACTTTTGTTGCGTCGCACTCTTGTACTTTTATATTTCTTTGCATCTTTTGCGTTTCCTGCATCAACAAAACCTGATCGTTTAAAACTCTATAAAATCCTCATTGCATTATTAGAAGTAAAAAATGTTGCACAATGGTTTGCCGATGAACGTAATGCGAACCACCAATAGTCGGTCAGGCTGCAACGATGATGCTCAGAAAACATGAGCCGGTAACCCAAAAAAAATAAAAAAACGAACCTGGCTTGCATGCTAAAGCACTGATACATTTAAACAGTTTACGGTTTTCGGGGAATTATTTTATTATTTCTTCACATCATTCCTGTGGTGGCAATGCTTGGTTATATTTGTTTTTATGAAGCATATTTTACTTTTGGGTGCGGGAAAATCGGCTACAGTTTTAATTGACTATCTTAAAAATTTAGCTACCGAAAACCAATGGAAGATTACCATTGCCGATGCAAACCTGCCATTACTAAAGCAAAAAGTGGGCGATCATCCTTTGGTTGAAGCCATAAAAATTGATGTAGAAAACGAGGTTGAAAGAAAACAATTAATTGAACCGGCAGATGTGGTGATATCGTTATTACCCCCATCGTTGCATTACCTGGTGGCGCTTTCGTGCCTTGAACTGGGCAAGCATTTATTAACCGCTTCCTATATTGATGAAAAAATCAGGGCATTGAAAGCCGAAATTGAAACAAAAAATATTTTGTTTCTCTGCGAAATGGGCGCCGACCCTGGAATTGACCATATGAGTGCCATGGAACTGATTAACCGTATTAAAAGTTTGGGCGGAAATATTATATCGTTCAAGTCGCATTGCGGGGGTTTACTGGCACCCGAAAGCGACGACAACCCCTGGCACTATAAAATTAGCTGGAACCCAAAAAATGTAGTACTGGCGGGAAAGGCAGGCGCCACTTTTAAAGAAAATGGTGAAGTTAAAAAAGTGCCTTACGAAGAATTATTTACCATGAGCCAGATAGTTGAAGTGCCGGGCCATGTATTATGGGCATGGTATCCCAACCGGGATTCGTTGGGTTATATACCATTATATAAACTTGAGGAGGCCACCACTTTTATTCGCACTACGCTGCGCCATCCTGAATTTTGTTTTGGCTGGAAAAACATTGTCGACCTGCAACTCACCAGCGAAAACAAAGAATATGATACCAATGGCATGTCGATAGCAGATTTTTTTAAGCTGCATTTTGAGAAGCATGGTTTTTCTGACTGGTTAACGGAAATGCTTTCAACCCGCTTATCGTATGCAAAGGATTTAATGGACAATTTGATGACTTTGATTGATGCTGAAGATGAACTAAAGCAGGAAGGCGAACTAAGTGATGATAGCATTATGTTGATAAACGAATTTGGTGAGTTGGATATGGTTGAAGTGGAAGATGTAAAAGATAAGGCGGCGGCGGCCGTTGCCGTAAAAATGCACGAAGCAAACCTGAGCCTTAAGCAACTGTTTTTTTTAGGATTAGACAGCGACGAATTAATAAATATGGGAAGATGCAGTGCAGCAGAAGTGCTTCAGTTTATTTTAGAAAAAAAGCTTGTACTTGAACCTGATGATAAAGACATGCTGGTTATGGTACACGAAATTGAATATGAAGTGGATGGAGTTCCGGCAAAAATTATTAGTAGCATGACGGTTAAAGGCGAAAACAACCAGCATACAGCCATGGCAAAAACAGTGGGGCTTCCTTTGGGTATTGCAGCCAAACTTATTTTAGAAGGAACTATTACACAAACGGGCTTGCACATTCCTACTGCGGCAAGTATTTATGAACCCGTTTTATCAGAATTGGAAAATCATGGTATTAGCTTTTATGAGCGTTTTGGCTAATAGATAAGGATAAATTTAAAAAGTTTTATGAGCGACCGAACGGATTTCTATCAATCCAATATTACCACGTACGAGCAGGCATTGCGTTCTATTAAAAAACAATTATTTTATAATGCCGTTTTACGACTAGCAAGTTTTTCTTTACTCGCATACTTTATTTACAAGGCTTTTGTTTCTTCTCAATCGCTTTATACTATTGCAATACTAGTTTTGCTATCCATTTTTCTTGCACTGGTAAAACGTTCAACAACGTTGCAAACGGCCCGCCAGCTAAATGATAACCTGCTGTTCATAAATAAAAATGAACTGGGTATAATCAATGCACAGAAAAACCAGTTTGATGATGGAACCTCAGAAAAATCGAATGAAGCGTATTATGACGACCTGGATATTTTTGGAGAAGGTTCTTTGTTTGAACTCTTAAACAGAACGGCCACAATCTATGGTAAAAATACCCTGGCAAATATTTTAAAAACACCTCAATTAGATAGGCAAAGTATATTAAACCAGCAGGAAGCCATCAAGGTTTTCTCCGCCCAACCCAAACAGAGGCAAATGATAACTGCCGGGGCTTTAAGTGAAAAAGAAAACCAGGGCCGGTTAGATCAACTTAATATATGGCTGCAACAACCTGCAGTATTGCTAAACAATAAATGGTTAGTAATAGCACGGTATTTATTACCTGCCGTAAATGTAGTAACCTTAATTATTTGCTTAAATATTAATACATATTACCTGCTTACTATAACAATGATCCTTAGCTGGATACATGTAGGGTTCATTTCAAAATACACCAATCAACAAAGTATTTTGCTATCGAAAAAGCAGGAGGTTTTACATGCGTATGCAACCATATTAAGGGAATACAAAAATGTTGATTGCAGCAATTCCAATATTTTAAAACACCTTAAACAGCAAACCAATAATGCCAATACCGAAATTAAAAAACTTGCCGTCCTGGTTAATTTGTTAGACCAACGATTAAACATACTGGTAAACATATTTTTAAACGGTTTCCTGGTTTATGATCTGCAATGTGTTTTAGCATTGGAAAAATGGAAGCTTTACAACCGTACCCATTTAAATGAGTGGATAGAATGTATTGGCCAGATTGAAAGCCTGGTGAGTTTGTCCACCTATGCCTTCAATCATTCCGAAAATAATTACCCGTCCATTTCAACTGAAAAAAATTTAATTGAAGGAACCCAGCTTTACCATCCATTAATACCGAGAGAAATAAATGTAAGTAACGACGTAAGCATTGGTACCACAGCAAAGTTATTGCTTATTACAGGCTCTAACATGTCGGGCAAAACAACTTATTTGCGTACGGTGGGCATCAACATTTTAATGGCACAAAGTGGCTTACCTGTGTGTGGTGCCAGTCTTCATTTTGTACCTGTTCAAATTTTCACCTCTATACGTATCAGCGATTCGCTGCAACAACATACCAGCTATTTTATGGCAGAGTTAAAGCGCCTTCAATACATAAAAAACAACATCCAAACTGCAATACCCAGTCTGGTGCTTATTGATGAAATTTTAAGAGGCACCAATAGTGTAGATAAGTACCATGGCTCAGAGCAATTTGTATTACAACTCATCAAATACAATTGCCTGACTATGTTTGCCACTCACGATCTGAAATTAAGTGTACTGGAAGAAACAAACCCGGGCTTGATTGAAAATTATTGTTTTGAAAGCATAATTGAAAACAATGAATTAAACTTTGACTATAAAGTATTAAGGGGTGTTGCCCGCAACAAAAACGCCTCCTTTCTTATGAAAAAAATGGGAATCATTTAAAAGCAAGATTTATTAGATGGTTTTTATTGATTGGAACTGTTTGAAATTAAATCCTCATTATAAAATGATGCAACTGCTTTTTATCATCAAAGTATAATCTATCCAGGTTGCAAGGCGTTTAAAATTGTAGTTAACTCCTTAACCCCTTCGCCTGCTGGTTTTTCAATGGCGGTAAGGTTGTTTAAAAAATTGGAATAAGGAATTGATTTATCTACAATAAATTTTGGAATGCTATGCGGTGCATAATTTACCAGGCTGGCGGCAGGATAAACCAGTAACGAAGTTCCAATAACCACAAAAACATCTGCAGTTTGCATTACTTCCACTGCTTTTTCTATCATAGGTACTTCTTCATCAAACCATACAATATGTGGCCTTAGCTGGCCTCCATCGGGAGCAAGGTCACCTAATTGAATATCACCAGCTATATCAAAAACCAGGTCAGCATTTTTTTCACTACGCATTTTAAAAATTTCACCATGCAAGTGCATTACCTGCGTGCTACCCGCACGTTCATGTAAATCATCAATGTTCTGTGTAATAATGTAAACATTAAACTTATCTTCTAAAGCGGCGAGGCCATAATGTGCAGCATTGGGTTGGGCAAGTGCAACGTCGCGGCGGCGCATATTGTAAAATTCAAGTACCAATTGGGGATTGTTGGCAAAGGCCCGTGGGGTGGCTACCTCGTAAATATTAAAATTCTCCCATAATCCGTCGTTATCTCTAAAAGTTTTCAACCCACTTTCGGCACTTACCCCGGCGCCTGTAAGTACTACCAATTGCTGTTTTATCATTTCCAAATTTATAAAACAAAGTATCATAAAAGTAAAAAGAAAAGAGCTTATTTACTTAATCAATAACACAAAAAAGGTGGCCATAAAAATTATTTTCTCATACCGTAAATACAAGACATTAATATAGTATCCGCAGTTTTATTAAAACAACGCACCAATTAAAAATTGAAACCATTATATGCTAATCATGCTCAGTAAGGCTTTTTCTATAATCCGCATTACTGGCTATATAAAGGGCGAAAGCTGCCAGGGCCGTATCTTTTAAAACATTAATAAAAGAAATCTGGCGCAATTCGGGATCACCACCATTAATATAACTTGGCAGGTGAATAGTGATGACAAACAAAATCAACAAAATGGCCAATGCATAACCTGCATATTTTACCATTTTATTTGAAATAAATGCCAGTCCGGTTGCAATAAAAGCAGCTCCAACAAGGTAAACCCAAATAATTCCACCTGGTAACCAGGCAGGTACCCAAACTACCAAATTCTGAGGTTGCATAAAATGATAAATTCCAAAGATGATGAGTACTACCGCTAAGAGAATTATAGCGATGCGTGAAAGAGTGTGTTGATTCATAATCTAAAATTTTACACTATTAAGTTAAACAATAATTTCTTATGCCTCAATTAACTTTTAGATATGGAATGCTTTTTTTAGTTCCTTTTGTAGAAAACAGGAACAAATCATAGAGGGCAAATTTTTCTTTATAAAATCATTAATTAATACAATAAAAAAGCAGTTTATCGAGTTATAAACGATAAGGGGTTCGTTAAAATTAAATCAACCTTGTTTCCAGGTAAATATTAAAGAGTATTTTAAAATTTTCCTGTAATAGTTTTACAATCTGTATTCATCCGCACTATTTTATTTTATGAAAAAATATCTATCCGAAAAAAATGCGCTTACAGTTATGACGAGTATTTTTTGTTTCGTTATGATCATTATTTCTATTATCAATCAACAGTCTATCTGGCAAACGATTGCATTCGCACTTGCTTTTAGTTTTTCAATTGAATTAATTTGCCACCGTGCTAAAGAGAAAAATTAGTATAGCAGAACATAAGTGAAAATTGTATTGTATTCATTTACAAATTATTTGCAGCCTCGGTAACTTCCTGTTTTTGTTTTCAACATGGTATGATCATTTTACTTTGTAAAAAGAATAGAATGTTTATAATAGCTAAAGTGTATAAATTGCGTCTTTGATATTTATCTAAAAGATTACGCATGACAGTACCTACAATGGCAGAAATGATGGCTAATGGAACAACTCCTGACATTTTATTTTGGGTAGGTTGTGCAGGCAGTTACGATCAGCGGGCACAAAAAATAACCAAAGCATTTGCTTCCATCCTTGATAAAGTAGGCTACAAATATGCCATTTTAGGTAAAGAAGAAGCCTGTACCGGCGATCCTGCCCGGCGGGCTGGTAACGAATTTCTTTTCCAGATGATGGCTTACAACAATATTCAGGTATTGAATGGATATGGCATCAAAAAAATTGTTACTGCCTGCCCCCATTGCTTCAATATTTTAAAAAATGAGTACCCCGAACTAGGTGGTCATTTTGAAGTGATTCATCATACCACATTATTGCAGGAACTGATAAACGATGGCCGTATAAAAATGAAGGAAAGCGGCAGTTTTAAAGGCAAAAAGATCACCTATCACGATAGTTGCTACCTGGGCAGGGCCAACAATATTTACGAAGCTCCCCGCAAAGTGTTAGAAGCCCTGGATGCTGAACTGGTTGAAATGAAAAGATGCAGGAGCAATGGCTTGTGCTGTGGAGCAGGTGGCGCCCAGATGTTTAAAGAGGAAGAAAAAGGTGACCGTTATGTAAATATTGAAAGAACCAATGAAGCCTTAGCTACCGGCGCGCAGGTTATTGCAGCAGCCTGCCCCTTTTGTAATACGATGATGACTGATGGAGTAAAAAACAAAGAAAAAGAAAATGAAGTGGAGGTATTGGATGTAGCGGAACTTATCGCAGCTAGCATGACATGATAAAAAATTTAAAAAGTATTTTTCTTATTTGGATTAGGTATTTACTTTGCTAAAGCCTTATAATGTAAAATTCAAAGCTCAAGCCGCATGGCTTCGTTCTTTTAACGAGACTCCTCCCGCTTGTTTCGAAAACTGCTTCGCATATTTTCGTTCCGACTTTCAGAACGCCTTCGCTTGGCACCCATCCGCCAGCTGGCGGACCCTTATACAAGAACTGTTGTCAGGGTGCCGATCTTACCAACACTAATTTTGCGAATGATCTACCTAATCCTATTTTCTTATTTAAAGAAAAATTAAGTGAATACCTCTTTCGTATTTTTAAAGTCATTCATATCAACTAAAAGTTATAAACGACTTTTGTATTACTTACTTTCTTGCTTCACGAAAACATGATTCATGTAGATGCTTACATGTGATAATTTCATTTTAAATTGAGTAACCAATACTGATATTTGATATTTGGATTTTGTAACCTGTTGCTCCTATTCGCCGCAATATAAAAATAGGCTTCACCTAAATATGTTTCAATGAAAAAATTAATAGTTTTATTATTCCTTACATCAAACGGTTTTTTAGGTTGGTCACAAAAAACGATAACAAAAGAGAAGGTTAGTGGAAAGGTTTACCAGTCAACACCAAACCAAAAACAACCCATAAGGCCCCGAACTCCCGATGAAATCTGGGGAAAGTTATTTGTAGATGTTCAACTAAACAGGGTATTGGGCGATAACAAAACTTTTGTTGATGCGGTTCCTAAATTTGAACCGGCCCTAATTTTAAAAAGGTATGACAGCTTACAAAAATCGGGGACGCGTTTTGATTTAAAAGCTTTTGTTGAACAGCATTTTAAAATTCCGGTAACCAATAATCCTGTTATTCCCAACAAAGCCAATTCGTTAAAAGAACACCTGGAACAATTATGGCCGGTACTTACCCGCAAAGCAGATTATAAAGAAAAATACAGTTCACTCCTACCCCTTCCCTCTGCTTATGTAGTGCCCGGTGGCCGTTTTAGAGAAATTTATTACTGGGATAGTTATTTTACCATGTTAGGTTTAGCAGAAAGCAATCGTTACGACCTGATAGAAAATATGCTGGATAATTTTAAATTTTTGATAGATACCTACGGTCACATTCCCAATGGAAACCGCAGTTATTATTTGAGCAGGTCGCAGCCACCTTATTTTGCTTTGATGGTAAACTTGTTGCAACAAAAAATGGGTGCCCGCATTTATAAAAAGTATGCGTCTGCCATGCAGAAAGAATATAACTGGTGGATGGATGGCGCACAGAATCTTGAACCGGGCGAACAACACAGGCGTGTAGTAAAACTTGAAGATGGAACCCTGTTAAACCGTTATTTTGATGATAAAAAAGCTCCACGGCAAGAGTCTTATTACGAGGATGTTCAAACTGGATTGATAAATACTAACCCAGACAAGCAGGTGTATACCCATTTAAGGGCCGGCGCCGAGAGTGGCTGGGATTTTTCGAGCAGGTGGTTTGCTGATACCTTTCACCTGGCTACCATTGAAACTACCCATATATTACCGGTTGATTTAAACTGCTTGTTGTATAAATATGAAATCATTTTAGCGGAAGCACTAAAAAGCCAGCAATCTGCTACACTTGCTAATAGCTTTGCCATTAAAGCAGCTAAAAGAAAAACAGCCATTTTAAAATATTTTTGGAACGATTACGAAAATTATTTTTTTGATTACAACCTGCAAAATGGCAGCACTACCAACCGGTATGCCCTGGCAGGAGTATTACCTT
>JBBSJX010000105.1:0-11159 GCA_038256825.1 Chitinophagales bacterium | reverse complement strand
TACAGTAGCGCTGCCGGTATGGATGTGTTTGTAAACAGCGCTGTGGTGGCCTCGGGCGATTATATAAAATTGAACGGAACCGACTTGCCGGTGATGACACAACGCAACACTTTTAACACCCAAAAAATCGGTTACGGTAGCCAGTTTAATAATAACTATAATACATCGGTTTTTCTTAGTGTACGGGTGCCGATCGTAAATTCGTTTAGGGCACGGAACCAGGTAGCTGCCGCAAAAATTAGTATGAAGGCGGCCGAGGTAAATGCAACCACTGCCAACAACCAGTTGAACCAATTGGTAGAGCAGGCTTACTTTAACTTTACTGCCGCCAAAAGTAAGGTGACCACCCTTGAGCGGCAGGTAGCCGATTTTGCTGAATCCTTTAGAACGGTAGAGGTAAGGTTTAACGCAGGGGTGATAACGCAGGTTGATTACCTGATCGCCAAAAACAACCTCGACCGGTCGAACACCAACCTGATTATTGCGCAGTACGACCTGTTGTTCAGGAGCAAAATACTGGATTATTATAAAGGTTCCTTGACCTTGTAAGTTTGGTATACGTCACCGCCTCTTCCCTTGGTAATTTCTTTTTCTGATTTCATTAGGTGCTAAGATCAGCGAAATGTATCAAGTTCTTTGTTCAGAATAGTGGCTGTTGCTTTGTTATAATTTCTGCTGATCACAGATAATTCATCGGATCTTCAATCACCCTATAATTCTCGTTTAGCCCGTCCATCTTACCCATGTCTTCGGTATTCAGCTCAATATCCCAAATGTCAAAATTTTCTTTGATGCGCTGTGCATCCGACGATTTGGGTATGGCTGAAACACCATGTTGCATATTCCAGCGCAAAATAACCTGGGCTGGCGATTTGCCATGTTTAGAACTCAGTTCCTGAATAACGGCGTTCTTAAACTTTTTTGTTTTAGTAAGCGGAGTATATGCCTGCAGCTGAATATTGCGCTGGCGGCAATAATTCATCAGGTCTTTTAAAAACAGGAATGGGCTGAATTCAACCTGGTTTACTACAGGCGCCAGTGATGCATAACCCTCTAGTTCTTCCAAAAAGGGGATTAAATAATTGGCAACACCAATTTGTCGCACCATTTGATTTTTATGTAAGTACTCCAACGCTTTCCAGGTGTCTTCTCGTTTGCCTCTTATGGGCCAGTGTACCAGGTAAAGATCAATGTAGTCTATGTTTAATGTATTCAGGCTGGTTTCAAAGCCCTGCAATGCGGCATCGTAACCTTGATCGGTATTATTCACCTTGGTGGTCACGAATAACTCTGACCGGGTTATGCCACTATTTCTAACAGCATTTCCAACCTCACGTTCATTGCCGTACATGGCTGCCGTATCTATCAGCCGATAACCGCTTTCTATAGCATTAACTATGGCATTTTCAGCCTTGGCGCCCTCCATGCCGTATGTGCCCAGCCCCAGCAGAGGCATTTTAGAACCATTGTTCAGGGTAGTATAAAACTGGTCAGTTTTCATTTGGCGAGATTTTATTTGCCATGTACCTTCTTAATTATCATGCCACTGTATAACAAAATAGCCACATTGTTGGCTGCCGGTATTAGTAATCGTATGCGGTACATTGGCGTTCACTAAAATCACATCGCCAGTACTGGCTTATGAAAATTATTTCCAATCTGCATTTCGCCATTTCCTTTATGCCGTTGTTGATCGCCTGACCAATAATAAAGTTCAATAGAAAATACAAGTTTTTGCGGAAGTTAATGATGGATCAATTATCAAGTTTATGGTTAATACAATTTAAATGAAGTTGTTGGTCAGCGACCAACAAAGGCAAGGCTGGTAAAAAATATTGGTATCCGCACAGGTAGTTATTTCTTAAACTAATGTTGGTTGCGTAACCAATTTGATTACAACTTAATTTTGTAAATGTTGGTCAGCGACCAACAATGGCAACAGTCAGTGACCAACAATGGCAACAAAATATGAATTGCACGTTAAACCGGTAATTTTTTTTGGGGGATACGAGCATTATTTCATTGTGCTGCAGTCGTTGCGTCGCACCCTTCGGCCATATTTTTTTGGGCAACTATTTTTATTTGTATAAGTTATGTTGGGCAAATTTAGCCTTGGAAATAGTTTTAATGCGTTTTATGTAAATGACTTTCACGCCATCGTTGGTCGCCTGACCAAAGAAAAAGAGGCGACCCAACAACGGCAATGAAATTGGTCATCACTCAAAACCATTTCACTCACGCCATTGTTGGTCGCCTTACCAACAATAGAGAATGAGATTGCCCATTTACTCAAAACCATTTTACTTACCCCTAACCATTCCCCGTTTGCCTTCCAGCTTTTGGCTTAAATAAATAAGCGCCCAAAAGCAAATGATATAGAGGGTAAAAGTGCCGATATGTTTTTGGTACAAATCGGGCACCGGTAAGTCAATAGTAAATGACAGGGCAGAAAGCCTGATTAATAAACCCGCCAACAAAAGCAAACCCACCACGCTTACAAAAGTGATGCGATACACCCGGACCCATTTTTTACTTACCAGGGGTTCATGAATGTATTTTATCCTTTCAATACGTTTGATTACATTTTTTGTAAATGCCGGAGATGCTATCTCAATTCCTCCCTCAATTAAAAGCTCGTGTAAGTATTTATCTTCCTGCATAACTTTTACATTAAATCTTTAAGTTCTGTCTTTAAAAGGCTTTCAAGCTGTTGATACAATTGTTTTCTACCCCGGTATAAAAGCACCTTAATATTCGATGCGGAATAATCGGTAAGTTCCTTAATCTCTTCCAGGCTTAGCTCGTTCAGGTAATACAGTGTTATACAAATCCGTTCGCCTTCGTGTAAACTTTTTAAAGCTTCGCGTATGTATTTCTTTTGTTGCTGGCTGTTGTAATTACTTAAGTCAATATAGGAATTCATTGCTTCGGTTGCCGGCAGGTGATCTTCAATAAAAACTGTATCCAGCTTTCTATTTTTTCGTTTATTCAAAGCTATGTTTAAAACAATGCGATAAAGCCAGGTAGAGAACTTTGAATTGCCTTTGAACGTTGCCAGGGCTGAATACGCTTTAATGAAAGCCTCCTGCACTATATCTTCGGCATCTTCACTGCTCAAAACAATATTCGCAGCCAGCGTAATAGCGAGGTCTTTATATCGGTCAACCAAAGTTGCAAAGGCATTAATGTTGCCTGCTAAAACCTGTTTAATTATGATTGTTTCATCTGTCACTGGTAATTGGACAACTATTTTAGTGTGGAGGTTACAAAAAATATTTCTTTAAAAATCTGTAACCTGTTTTAATAAGCTGATGTCAAAATAGAAACACAAAACATGAAAACAAATAAATTCTTCTTTTTAATTGAGCAGCCTGCATTTTTAAGTGGGTTCTTTCTCTTGTTACTAGTTGTTTTAATATTACTAAGCCTGGTGGGTATTGTTTACCTGTATCTTAATTCAAAAACCAAAGAGCGTTTAGCGCTTATAGAAAAAGGAATGGATCCTAACCTTGCACGCAGCGATTTTTTAACACAGTTGGTTATAATTGGTGGCGGTTTCTCTTCCGGTCTTATACTGGGCGACAAAATACCCGGTGAATATGGACCATTGATAGGTGTACTTATCGCCTCAATAGCCTTGGTTACGTTTACTATTTACAAAAGAAACAAAGCACGCAGAGACTTCCCCAAAAATAACGATTAGAAGCTTAGGGGGTTTTCGCCAAAACCTTTTATACCGGGTACTTTCCAAATGGTCGTTTTCTTTTTGTTTGACGAACATCTGCACTTTGTGATTCTCCGGTTGTGTCACTCCCTTCTACCGCATCTTTTCAAGGGAGCTTTTCTCACATTATCTTGCGACATTTTGGAATGCATCCGTTTTACCTGCGCAATGGTTGTTAAAGAAAAATTCCTCCGCCATTGTTGGTCGCCGACCAACAATCCACAGGATGGTATTATTAGTTGTTTTTCCCTTCGAAAAACCAGAGGAATATTTTTTTGTTCAGCAGGCTTTTGAAGCGAAGATTTAGCATTGTTGCAGCCTTACCGACTGCTTGCGATTCACTTACTTGTACGGTTGTACTTGTGGCGGCTTTGTGGGACAATATTTCGTTTATGAAGACACTAATCACAACAGAGTTATATTGCCCACTGTGATTACATTGCCTCCCCGATGTGGTCGCAGATTAACAAAAAATAATACCTCCACCAATGTTGGTCACTCCCAGCCATTGTTGGTCGCCTGACCACCATCATAAACATCATTTCCTTCCCAACCCCACCCCGCACCCTATAGCCAGTGCATCTTCCGCAGCACCAATATAAGGGTCGGGTATCCCGGTTTTCTCACCCAGTTTTTTTCTAAGGTAATAAAACGTGTAGGCCGACGCAATGGCCGCAACGCTTGCCACCATGGCTCCTTTTGTAGCTTTTTTATTTTCCGACTGGTAAATAGCCGCTCCGCAAATTGCAGCAGCAACTGCCCTCGCTGCTACACCACCTTTTTGTATGCGGCTTGGCGTTTGCGGCAGTTTGTCAATTACCAATTCGGATGCGCCTAATATACCCAATGCAACGCTGACAGGCCTTTTCTTGAAGAAACGAACCAGTGCTGTAGTTGCTTCATGCCTGCTAACCAGCGAAGGCAGAAAGAATAACCCGGCTGTTGTTCGCATGCCGGACACAATACCCAAAACCATTGATTTTTTAAATACCGAATTTGTTCTTTTCATTAAGGTTCTTTTATGGTTATACTTGAGGTGTAGGCGTTTCAGAATTTGTAACCATTTTAGTTTTGCAAAACGAGAGCCACCCTCGTTTTTTTATCTTTATCATAATGTCACAAAACTGACTCCTGATTTGAATTTAATATTCATATGACGCTGTTGGTCGCCTGGCCAACAGCACATTTTGGACAATTAATACAACCGTAGCAGAGTTGTGGTTCAACAAACCACAATGGCATGAATGTAGTTGTTGGTCAGCTACCAGGAATGGCGATAGTTGTTGGTCAGCGCCCAACAATGGCAATAAGCGCCCAACAAGGGCAACAGATAAAACAAGTCGTTAAATGAAAAAGCAATGACCCTTACAGACCATTGCTTTAAAAATTGAACTCAATTAAACCGGCTATTTATTGAAGGCACTTTTTAGTTCGCCAACAGCCATAGCCTGTGCATCTTTTGCCTGAGGCAATACTGCAGCCATTCCAAAAAATTCGTGTGTGGTGCCATTGTATAATTTATATGTGGTATTTACATTGGCCTTTTTCAAATTATCCGAAAGCATTTCTCCTTCACTTCTTAAGGGATCGTACTGGGCTGCAATAATTGTAGTTGGCGGCAACCCTTTTAAATTGGCATTTACCAAATCAATCATTGGTTTCTTTCCGTCAGCAGCACTTTTTAAATACTTCTCAAAAAACCATTTCATTAAACCTGAACTAAGCGGTTTAGTACTATCGCTTTCTTTATATGATGGCGTATTGAAATCATTCCCGGCTATGGGATACACCAACACCTGGTGCACGGGCAATTGAAACCCTTTATCTCTTGCCATCATGCTAACCGCTGCGGCCAGTCCTCCGCCTGCGCTTTCGCCCACCACAGCCACATTTTTAGGGTCTCCATTTATTGAAACTGCATTTTTGACTGCCCATTCATATGCTGCATAACTATCGTTATGTGCTGTTGGAAATTTATATTCAGGTGCCTGCCTGTAAGCAACCGAAACAACAATAGCATCTACCTTGTTGGCTAAGCCTTCGGCCGAGGCACCGTAGGTATCTAAATTTGCTATAACCCATCCCCCGCCATGATAATATACGATAACGGGATAATTATCTTTTCCTGTTTTTGGGGTATAAATACGCAAATGAATTTGTCCACCGGCTACGGGTATGTCTTTGCCCACGGTATCAACATTGCTGGGAGGAGCAGGAATGTTGTGCTCAGTCATAACAGCCATTGCTGCATCTGCAGGTGATGGTTGTTGCCGTGCTTCCTGTGCTGACAAAGATGTTAATGGAGGAGCATTATAGCTGCCTAGTTTTTCAATTACAACGGCCATTGGATCTGTCATGTCCTTACCCCATGAAGGCTTGGGATTGACAGGCTTTAGTTCACCAGTATTGTCGTTCATATTGCTCTTTACTGAGCCAGTATTGGTACTATCGGTAGCAGTTGTATTACTGGTATTATTACTACAGGCAGTTAAAAACAGTAAAGCTGCTGTTGTAAAAACAGTGAAACTGTTTTTTACAAATGTGTTTGAGTGCATAATGAGAGTTTTATTATATGAAACTGTAATTGTGTAGATATTTGGAGGAGCAATAATGTTTCATTTAAAAATCGTGCCTTCACATAAAATAACAGTTATCTCCTAAAGAAAAATTTCATTATCCTGGTTTCTCCTTCATATTTTTTTGTGCCCGGTAAAAGACCCCGGAAGTAGGAGCGTGTAACGCTTCCCTGAATTCAGCATTTTTTATTGTAAAACTGATTGATTGTAGTGAGATTGTTTACTATTAAGTAAAGTGTATTAGCCGCGCTGTTTGCGTGGCATGGTTTGTATTGTAAGGTCAGTGTTAAGAAGTATTTCCATTCCGCTTTAATAATTTCTTTCATCTCATTAAACATTTTAAATTATAACAAATGAAAAAATCATTGCAAAACATGCTGGCGATCGCTTGCATTGTCTTTATGTCTCTTACGCTATACTCTTGCAAAGGGCCTGACGATAGCGATATTCAAAAAGATGTAAACGAAAAACTCTCCTCTATGCCATCGGTATCGGCCACAGTAGCAGACGGTGTTGTAACCCTTGCGGGGGAAGTACCCAATACTGAAGATAAAGCCACGGCAGAAGCAGAAGCTAAATCAGTAAAAGGTGTTAAGTCAGTAGTAAATAATTGTACTATAGCCGCCGATTCTATGGCGAACGAACCCGTTACGATGGGTACAGACGATGCGTTAACCACAGGAGTAAAGGATGCTATTAAAGATTTTGATGGGATTAATGCTGCTGTAAACAATGGCGTGATTACCCTTACCGGTACCATAAAGCGGGACAGGCTACCTAACCTGATGCAGGCGCTGAATACACTCAATCCTAAAAAAATAGAAAATCAATTAACCATTCAATAATCTGCTATGTCATTACAAGATAAATACAAAGAACTGGTTGAAACCGCTAAAAGCGGAGAAGTAAACAACCTGCAGGTTCGTGAGCAGGATAATGTTTTATATATTGACGGTGAAGCGCCCAATGGAGCGGTAAAAGATAACCTCTGGAATATTTACAATAAAATTGATCCCGACTTTAGGGCGGGCGACCTCATCTTGAATGTAAATGTGGCTGCCCATTCGGGGCAAAAAGCTACAGTGACAACTGATAGCTCGAACCTTAATATACGTAAAGGCCCCGGCACCGATCAGCCCATAGTGGGCAAAGCAGCCCACGGTGAAATTGTAACGCTGATAAACAAAACCAACGATCAATGGTTCCTGGTAAAAACCAATGCGGGAGAAGAAGGTTATGCATATGCTCAATACCTTACTCCCCAGGCTTGATAAATTGAAAATACCCGTTTTTTAGTTTCGCATACAAGCGGCAGCAATTAAAAAAGATAAGTTAACAGCCATCGGCAAACGGGAGAGCCGATGGCTGTTATTTTTGTTTTTTTATGTTCTACTATATCCTCCTTAATAATATTTGTGAGACAGCAAAGGCAGGCTGGCATAGTAAAAATAGACAAATGCAACCTCTGCCGTTGTTGGTAGCCTGACTAACAACCATATGATTTGTGCATTTGACAGGAAGCTAAAAATTAATAATAGCTAAGCGATGCGCATATTTATACCACACGATATAATGTCCATACATTAAATCCAACTCAGCCTTAGTTTAGTTACATCCTGTTTATTTCAACTTAACCGGCTTACCTAATTCAACTTTTCGTTAAATTGACAACTTCAATCTTAAAATAACTTAAACCATTTTACCATGAGTTCCCGTCGCGATTTTTTAAATAAGATAACTGGCTCGGCCCTTGCCATTCAAATAATTTCTGCAAAAGGCTTTGCTGCTGAAAATAAGTTATTGAATGAGGTTTACGAAGGCCCCGTGTTGAAAGTAGCCATCCTGGGTTTAGGAAGTTATGCCACGCGGGTTGCCGAAGCTATGCAATCAAGTACAATGGCCAAACTTGTTGGGGTTATCAGCGGTACACCTGCAAAAATAAAAGATTGGCGTAGCAAGTACAACATACCCGAAAAAAACTGCTACAACTACGAAAATTTCGATGCAGTTAAAAATAACCCTGACATTGATGCGATCTATGTGATTACCCCGAATGCTTTACACAAAGAAGCTGTTATAAGAATTGCAAAAGCCGGTAAACATGCCATCTGCGAAAAGCCGATGGCAGTAAATGCTAAAGATGGACAGGAAATGGTGGATGCCTGCAATAAAGCCAATGTAAAACTGCTGGTAGGTTATCGCATGCATTTTGAACCCAAGACCCTGGAGATAGTAAGAATGCGGAAAGAAGGTGAATTAGGGAAAATATTATTCTTCCAGGGGCTGTGCGGCTTTAAAATTGGAGACCCATCGCAATGGAGACTGAATAAAAAATTAGCAGGCGGGGGCTCCCTGATGGATATTGGAATTTATGCGATCAATGGTGCACGGTACATGGTGGGTGAGGAACCGGTTTGGGTAACTGCACAAGAAACTAAAACCGATCCGCAAAAGTTTAAAGAAGGTGTTGACGAAACGATTATGTTCCAGTTTGGATTTCCATCAGGGGCAGTGGCTTCCTGCCTTTCTACCTACAACATGAACAACCTCGATCGCTTTTTTCTAAATGCAGAAAAAGGTTATGCTGAAATGCAACCGAGCACCGGTTATGGCCCTATTAAAGCAAGAACCAATAAGGGCGAACTTACTTACCCGCATGTGGCACACCAAACCGTGCAAATGGATGAGATGGCAAAGATTATTTTGCAGGGCAAACAACCCATAATTCCTGTTGATGGTGAAGAAGGTGTAAAAGATCTAAAAATTATTGATGCCATTTATAATGCTGTAAAATCGGGCAAAAAGGTTGAGCTGAAATTAGTATAAATAACTTTCTATTATGGCCGGTGTTCCGCCGGTGTTGGTCGCTTTTGCCATTGTTGGCAGCTACCATTGTTAGTCAGCGACCAACAATGGCAAAAGGAAGGATTTTTTGTTACCAGCAGCATATTTTCATAGCGGCATCCTTGCGTCGCACTCTTGTACCAAAAATTAATAAGCAACATTTTAGAACACTGTAGGTGTATTTTCATTTTGAATGTCGCTAAATGATTAAAAAGTACAAGGCAGTAATCTGCCAGCCGTTTGTCAGGCTGCACAAGGTTGATGGTCGCCTGACCAATGGCTTTATACAGTCAAATAATGCAACCGTTAATGAGTTGTGGGTCAGTTGTTGGTCAGCGACAAACAACGGCAATAGTAATTAATTTGGGAATGCCGATAACGGATTTAAAAGTACAAGTGAGTGACACAACAATGTTTAATAGCGAACAAATGCCGGTAACCAAAAACAAATAAACAACTAAAGTTTGTTTTAAAATTTCAGCGCCATTATTGGTCTCTTACGCCATTGTTGGTCGCTGACCAACAATAAATCGGGTTTTCTCTCAGCGCCTTGTTGGTCGCTGACCAACAACTGACCAACAGTTACCTACAACTGAATTCCAACTTTAATTACAATCCTTCGGTATTGGTAATTATAATATTCATACGTTTTATCGGGAGTGGGCCACGACCCAAAGTTAAAAACCTCGGCTTTCTCTTTTATTTGTTTATAACTGTAACCCGCGCTCAACAATACAACTTCTTTTCCTTTTGTTTGAATACTCCAGCCTATACCACCTTCATAATAGCCGCCAACTTTTCCGCTGGCCGCGTAGCCTTTTTGCAATTTTTGATTGCTGGTTGCCCATGAAAAATTTATGCCTCCATCAAAATATACAAATGGCGAATTTTTATCGGCTCCTATCTTTTTCCGTACATCAATAAACAAAGGAACACTCCTGGTGCCATAAAAATCAACGCCGGTTCCCAAGCCTCCAAACCAATTATTTTTACTTAAGCCATTTATAGTTTGAAGCATAAAAGACTGGCCTTTTTCTGCCACCGAAAGCCCGGCCTGGTTTATTGAATTAAACCGTACAGGCGCATTAGTTGTAGTGGCTGCCGACTGACCATTTACTGAAAGTATAAATAGTGTACTACATAAAATACTGATTAGCTTTTTCATTTTAACTTGTTTAATGTATGCTCCTTGTTGGTTCGGTTGTAAAAATCAAGCGTTCTATTTACTTCTCTGTAAAGACAGCTTGCTTAAAAAATTAACCTGGTTGTTACTGCCGATGCTATATTGATAAAGCCCGTCTTTTGCTACTACCATCGCAATATTGTTGTAGGCAATAACATCATATGTATCGATGTTGGATATGGTTTTTAATAACTTCAGATTGTTCACATCTTTAGCGTCGAACACTTTTAATCCAGCCGCGCCATCACAAATAAACAGCAGGTCTCCATATTTTGACAGGCCATGTGGATTGGTAAGCTGGTAAGTTTTAATTAGGGTAGGGGCCGAAAGATTTGAAATATTCAGAACATCCAGCTGGTTGGTAAATCCACCACACATGTTGCCCGATCTAAGTGTTACAAAGGCAAAATTATCATCAGCAATTACAGGGTCGCATACCCTTGCATGGCTAAACATAGATAGCTTATTTGGCTGTACCGGGTTCGACGTGCCGTAGATGAACATACCTGATGATGAGCCGATAAAAAGATTGTCTTTAAAAGGGAAAATGGTTTCAATGTTCCATCCTATTGGCACTGTATTTACCAGGGCAGGATCGAGAGACTGAGAAATATTGAATACATTGAGATTGCTGTTTGTAACTGTGTACAGGTAATCGTTTTTAAGTGCAAAACGCGCCATCGAACCGCCTACCCCAGCCTTGGCCTGCGATTGAGCGGCTACCGAATTAAAAGCTCGAGAATCCAAAAATAGTATACCCGGCCGGCCCATCCAGGTTGAGGAACATTCGACGGTAGTGTCTTTCTTAGTCCAGTCAACTATTATTTTTGAT
>JBBSJX010000104.1:0-11168 GCA_038256825.1 Chitinophagales bacterium | reverse complement strand
TATACATTGTAAAAAAGGCCGACCTCCGTTTTAATTTTAAGGTAAGCCGGGTAACGCTAAAATTTTATAAAAAAATTTTATCGTTAATGATGCTGATTTATGGCAGCCTGATTGTAAACACCCTGGCGCAATACATTGACAGTATTATTATAGCGAGTGTAAGCGTACGCGGATTAACCGATGTGGGTATTTATACCCTGGCAACTTTTATAACCACAACCATTAATGTTCCGCAACGGAGTATTATTTCGGCAACAGTCCCTATACTATCCAACTCGTGGAAATCAAAAGACTACAACGAAATCAACCGTATTTACCACCGTACCAGCATTAATTTATTGCTGTTGTCGCTGTTTATATTCATTATAATCTGGCTAAACGTAAACGACCTGTTTGATGTTTTAAACATTAATAAGGATTTTGAAGCGGGTAAAATGGTGATACTGATTTTGGGCATTAGTAAAATAATTGATGCCGGCACAGGGGTAAACAGCCAGATCATCGGCACCAGCAACTTCTGGCGGTTCGAGGTTTTAACGGGCATTTTATTGCTTTCCATATCCATACCGCTTAATTATTTTTTGGTAAAAAGTATGGGTATAAATGGGTCGGCACTCTCCAATTTAATAGCCTTTGCCATTTATAATATGGTACGCATGGGGTTTATTTACCGAAAATTTGATATGCAGCCTTTTACCGCAAAAACCGGGTATGCCTTAATTACTACAGCTATAATTTACGCCCTATGCTATTTTATATTTGGCAGCATTCATGGCTGGCTGGCCATTTTTTTACGCACCGGGTTCTTTGTTTTATTGTTCTCTCTGTCGGTTATTATCTTAAAAATAAGCCCCGATGCGGATTTTTTACTGCATACCATTCTTGCCAAACTGGGCATAAAGAAAAAATAATTTTGGTACCGGCTGCATCGCTTTGGTGTAGCATCGTTGCGTCGCAATCCGTTCATCATTTATTTCTTTAATGAAGCTTTTTACACGGTTATCCCCTGGCAACACCCTACTAGTCCTATAATTTAACCCACCTTTTAGATTTAAAATTTACTTTTGCCCCAAATTTTAAACTTAGATGAAGATATTAGTTACCGGCGGTGCTGGCTATAAAGGTGTTAGATTAACTAAAGCGTTATTAGACAAAGGTTACGATGTAACAGTATTGGATAATTTCATGTATGGTTTCAATTCTGTATTACACCTTGCCGAGTACGAAAAGTTCAGCGTATTAAAACAGGATATCCGTAATAAAGTTGAAAATCTTAGTACCTACGATGCGGTTTTTCACCTTGCTGGTATAAGTGGTTTTCCTGCCTGTGCAGCCAACCCGGCATCGGCCCAACAAATTAATATTGATGCTACCCGCCAACTGGTTAATGGAATGAGCAAAAACCAGATTTTGATCAACGCATCAACCACATCGTTTTACGGTAAAAGTGGTGATAAATGCACCGAAGACACTGAAATTGGACCTGTAAGTCATTATGGTGTTACCAAGTACGAAGCGGAGAAAATCGTTTCAGGTAAAGACAACTCACTGAGCTTTAGGTTTGCCACCGTTTTTGGTTTCAGCGTAAAAATGCGCATGGACCTTATGGTAAACGACTTTGCTTATAAGGCTCTAAAAGAAGGCGTGGTTATTTTATTCGACAGTTTTGCTAAAAGAACCTTTATTCATATTGACGACGCAGTTGATTGTTACCTTTTTGGCCTGGAAAACTTTGACCGTTTAAAAGATGAGAAAGTTTACAACGCCGGTGGCGATGCTCTCAATTTTTCGAAACTGGAAATTGCTGAAGCCGTTAAAAAATATGTTGATTACAATATTATTGACAGCTCCATTAAAGACAAGGATTTACGCCACTTCATCGTATCGTACGATAAAATAAAATCCAAAGGTTTTGTACCTACCAGAACTTTAGATGACGGCATCAGGCAGTTATTAAAAGTTTTTAATTACTACGACAGTTACTTACCCTACAACATCATTTAATGACACCCATTACATATAAAAACGAAGTAGTCGCTATTTTTCATAAACCCAACGAGTGGAAAGCAGGGTTGGATTTTCTTACTGACGATTCAGCCTACATACAAGCAGGCACCTGGAACTACGATAAAGGCCGGGTTTTAAAGGCACACCGCCATAAAATTAATCCCAGAACAATCAACTTAACCCAGGAAACTTTCATACTTATTAGTGGCAGATTACGGGTTGATTTATACGACGAAGACAACAACATATTTTTCCAGGAAGAACTAACCGCTGGCGATATTGGAATCATTCTGAATATAGGCCATGGTTACTTTATTCTTGAAGATGATACCAAAGTGCTGGAAGTAAAACCTGGTCCTTTTACCTCTGTTGAGCAAGACAAAGAAATGATACAGTAATGGATAATATTTTCTTTGACCTGAAGCAGTTAAAACACTGTGGTAAAAATGTAATCATTGGTAAAACGGTGCGTATTCGTTATCCTGAACTGGTTTCTATTGGCGACAATTGTATCATCGACGATTTCACTTACATCTCCACCGCTTTAGAGTTAGAGAATAACGTACATATAAGTTCGGGCACAAAAATTATTGGCGGCAGAAACGCCACCGTTCGCTTTGGCGAATTTTCAACAACCGCTCCCAACGTGGTATTGTCTGCCGGTACGGATGATTACCTGGAAGGTATTGCCACACCAATGGTTCCCTTGGAATTTAAAGGGAATGCCGTTATTGGAACCATTACTATTAACAGGCATTGCATTGTAGGGTCTGGCTCGGTAGTGTTACCCAATGTCACTTTTTATGACGGTGCTTGTGTAGGTGCATTATCATTAGTAAAAAGTGACCTGGAAGCCTGGAGTTTATATGCAGGAATACCCGCAAAAAAAATTAAAGACAGAAATAAAGATCAAATTCTTCGGTTAGAAGAACAATATAAAGAAACTATAAATGGACAATAAGTTTATTCCGCAAATGGAACCCTGGTTTGGTGTTGAAGAAAGTGCAGCTATTACTGAATATTTAGCTGAAGGCGGGTATATGACGGAATTTAAACGCACCGCCCTTTTTGAGAAAATGATTGCGGAATATACCGGCGCAAAACATTGCGTTGTAGTAAACAATGGTACTATCAGCCTTTCATTAGCTGCTATGGCTTGCGATATTAAAGCAGGAGATGAAGTAATTGTACCCAATTTTACTATGATTGCTACGCCCAACTCGGTTAAAATGTTTGGCGCCATCCCGGTTTTTGTTGATGTGGAACCTACAACCTTATGCCTGGATATTGAAAAAGTAAAAGAAAGTATCACGCCAAAAACCAAAGCAATAATGCTGGTATCTGCCAATGGCCGTTACCCGGAAGTAGGAATTGAAGCGTTTGAACAACTGGCGGCAGAGAAAAATCTTATTTTAATTGAAGACTCCGCACAATCATTAGGATCATTTTATCCCGATGGAAGGCATATTGGGCTGGCGGGCAAG
The DNA here is from genome assembly GCA_038256825.1 of Chitinophagales bacterium. Taxonomy (GTDB): domain Bacteria; phylum Bacteroidota; class Bacteroidia; order Chitinophagales; family Chitinophagaceae; genus Segetibacter. Next base: position 7,677 of record JBBSJX010000104.1, on the reverse strand, counting down.
GTGGGGAGCTTTTCATTTTCCGCACCCAAAATTGTTTCAACCGGGCAGGGCGGAGCATTAATTACCAACGACGATGATATTGCATACCGCTTAAGAAGATTGAAGGATTTTGGAAGAAGTGGTGGTGGAAATGATATACATGATAGCATAGGTTTCAATTTTAAGTTTACCGAGTTACAGGCTTGCTTAGGTATTGAGCAAATGAAAAAACTGGCCTGGAGGGTACAACGTAAAAAAGACATTTTAAAACTTTATAAGGAATTGCTTTGCGGCCTGGAACAAATTACCTTTTTTAACCAGGACCTTGAACATACAACCCCATGGTTTATTGATGTACTGGCTGATAATAAGGAAGGACTAATGACTTTCTTAAAAGATAAAAATATAGGAAGCCGGGTTATGTATCCACCCATTAATAAACAGGGTGCATATAACCTGGAAGGCAACTACCCGGTTTCGTTTTTAGTAGGTGAAAAAGGAGTTTGGCTACCCTCTGCCAGCCAGCTTACCAACGAACAAATAGTTTACATCTGCGATAACATTAAAGCTTATTACCACCAATGATTTTAAAAATAGCCGGAATGTTCAGAAGGCGCTTTTTCCCAAATGAATATGAGAAAAATGCGAAAATATGGTTTGCCAACGATGGCGATTTTACTCATCGTATGGAATATGACGAATTAAACAGCCATTCCGTTGTTTTTGATTTGGGTGGTTATAAAGGCCAGTGGGCCAGCGATATTTATTCCAAATATCTTTCGAAGGTTTATGTTTTTGAACCGGCCACAAAATTTTACCAGGCTATTTCCAATCGTTTTAAAAACAATGACGCTATAAAAGTTTTTGACTTTGGATTGGGAAGTAAAAACAGTACCGAAACCATATATTTAAGTGCTGATGCCAGCAGCATACATCGTAAAACCGACAAGGCCGAAACTATTACGATTAAACAATTTGACACCTTTGTTGCTGAAAATAATATTGATAGTATTGATTTATTGAAGATCAATATTGAAGGTGGCGAATACGACCTGTTAGAGCATACTATTGCTACAGGATACATCGGAAAGGTTAAAAACGTACAGGTTCAGTTTCACAACTTTGTACCCAATGCTGCTGCACGAATGAAAGGCATCCAGGAAAATTTAAAGAAAACCCATGAGCTTACTTTTCAATACCACTTTATATGGGAAAACTGGAAATTAAAATAACATGGTTTTACTTCACTTAAAAGGCGGGTTGGGCAACCAGATGTTTGAGTATGCAGCAGGGATAGCTTTGGCAACCCACCTGGGCGTTGAATTTAAATTAGATAAATCGTACTACGATAATAAAGAATATGAAGGGGATGCCCTGACTCAATTTTACGACATCCCCTATTTCAGAGATATTCTCAACAACTTTGAAACCAATGCAAAAACAGCCACTCCTCAAGAAGCCAATCAGTACCAACCTGGTTTTATAGGTAAAGTAATTGACCGCTTAACACCAAGGCAATTTAGAACGGTATACAGGGAAACCCCCTATATTTTTGATCCAAAGTTTTTCAAGTTGAGGAAAAATGTTTTACTGAAAGGGTATTTTCAAAGCGAGAAATATTTTAAAAACTACGCAGATGTTGTACGCAAGCAACTCACTTTTAATAAACAAGTGAGGGACCGAGATATAAATGTTGCTAACCAAATTCAACAACAAACTTCTGTAAGTATTCACGTAAGGCGTGGTGACTATGTAAAAAACCCAACTGCTTCGCAAATTTTAGGATCCATGCAAATGGATTACTTTTTAAAAGCTAAGACAATTATTGAAGAAACCCTAGCAGGCCCTGTCAACTATTTTATTTTTTCAGATGATATTGAGTGGACCAAAACCCAGTTTAATGAGTGGGGCAACGTTATTTACATTGATAAAAGCTTTGGCAATACCGAAGTGGATGATATGTATTTAATGAGTTGCTGCCATCATAATATTATTGCAAATAGTAGCTTTAGCTGGTGGGGTGCCTGGCTTAACAGCAACCCAAATAAATTGGTGGTTGCACCTAAAAAATGGTTTAATCAACCTGGCATAGATACAAAGGATATTTTGCCTGAAGAATGGATTACCATATAAAGTATTTAAACACTACACCCAGTAATTTAAGTGCAGCTTTACTTAAACCGTACAAGTGTGCGACGCAACAAAAGACTGGCTTTGCACTACTGCTGACTACCAAAAAAAAATTAGTTTAAAACAGGGTTTACTACTTTCTCCACTTCAACGTTGCTATAATTTTTTATAACATTATACAAGGTATCCCTTTCTACAGGTTCTCTTTTTACCTGTTTTATCAGGCTTACAAGTTCGCCGGTGGTCATAGCCGGTGTTTGTTCCTCGCTGCCGGCCATGGAGTAAATTTTAGTAGTATCATCAATGGTTCCATCAATATCGTTTACCCCGTACGATAAAGATAACTGGGCATTCTGGCGACCCAGCATTGGCCAGTACGCTTTTAAATGTGGAAAGTTATCCATGTACAAACGTGCAACAGCATACACTTTCATGTCTTCTACAATGGTGCTTTCCGCAATGTTACTCATATCATTATCATGGTTGCGAAACTTTAGGGGAATGAAGGTATTAAACCCACCGGTTTCGTCCTGCAACTGGCGAAGCCGTTCCATATGATCAACCCGGTGCCAGTATTTTTCGATGTGACCATACAACATCGTTGCATTACTGTGCATGCCTAAGTTATGTGCGATGCGGTGAATGTGTAACCAACCAGCAGCATCTACTTTATCATCACAAATTTGTTGGCGTATTTCGGGGTGAAAAATTTCAGCACCTCCACCCGGCAACGATAGAAGCCCGGCATCGTGCAGTTTTTGCATCCCTTCCTCGGTAGTTAGTTTTGCTTTTCTAAACATATAATCCAGCTCAACCGGGGTGAAGCCTTTTATATGCAAATCGGGGCGATGCTGCCTGATGCGGGATACCAGTTCCAGGAAAAACTCCAGGTTCATTTTAGGATGCACCCCGCCAACAATATGAACTTCGGTTACAGGCTGACCATCGTATTTTTTAACGATGTTCAGCATATCATCAATACTTAACTCCCACCCTGCATCGCGGTGGGCATATAATTGTGAGTAAGAGCAAAATTTACAGGAGAATATGCAAATGTTGGTAGGCTCAATATGAAAGTTGCGGTTAAAATAGGTAATATTTCCGTGTTTGCTTTCCCGTACAAAATTGGCTAGCGCACCAACATACGACAAAGGGGCTTTTTCAAAAAGCAACACTCCCTCATCAAATGCGATACGCTCATTATTTAAAATTTTATGACCAATAATTTCCAATTCTTTATCCCCGATATTATCCACTATCACTTCAATTGCTTTCACCTTAACCATTATTTTAATTTTTGCAAAACTACAGGTAATATAACATTTACCCTACTAAATGGTTGTTGACGAATAGCCAAAATAAACATGTATTCAATCTATTTATATAATCTGGTAGCTAATGCAATATCTTAATACATTTTAATGTTTTTGGTATAGTAAAACTTTTTATCTTACCCGATTAAACAAACTTTTACATGAATATTAAGCAGCGATTGATCGTAATGAGCTTTTTCCAGTTTTTTGTATGGGGAGCATGGCTGATAACAATCGCAACCTATTTTTTCACCTCCAATCTTGGAACCGCAGGTCAGTTTGGTGAAATATTTTCAACACTGGCGCTTGCCTCTTTATTTATGCCCGCCATTGCCGGAATTATTGCCGATAAATGGCTGAATGCCGAAAAGCTTTATGGCATTTTACATATCTTATACGGCCTGGTGTTGTTGTATGTACCACAGGTTACTGATGCTAATACACTCTATTATGTAATTTTTTTGGCGATGATTTGCTATATGCCAACCATCTCTTTATCTAACTCCATTGCTTACACCATTTTAAAAGATAACAACTACGATGTAATTAAAGTATTCCCACCAATCAGGGTTTGGGGTACTATAGGTTTTATTGCGGCCATGTGGATTACCAATCTTACCGGCAGCAAAGCAAACACAAATCAGTTTGTAATTGCAGGTGTTGGAGCTTTAGCGCTAGGGTTGTTTTCGTTCACTTTACCTAAATGTCCTCCTCAAAAATCCATTGCTAAAAATGCAAGCTGGATAGAACAAATGGGTTTGCAGGCTTTTAAATTGTTAGGCAATTATAAAATGGCGTTGTTCTTTATTTTTTCTATGCTGCTGGGTGGAGCTTTGCAACTGACCAATATGTATGGCGATACTTTTTTAGACGATTTTAAAAAGGTTCCGCAATACGCGGATTCTTTCGTGGTAAAATATTCCACCATCATCATGTCCATCTCGCAAATTTCAGAAACCTTGTTTATCCTGGCCATCCCCTTCTTTCTTAAACGCTTTGGTATTAAACAGGTAATGCTGTTTAGTATGCTTGCCTGGGTGTTGCGTTTTGGTTTATTTGCCTATGGCGATCCTGTTGATGGTTTATGGATGATCATTCTTTCGTGCATTGTTTACGGTATGGCTTTCGATTTTTTCAACATCTCCGGTTCCCTGTTTGTAGAAACCACCACTGATACCCGGATAAGGTCGAGTGCACAAGGTTTATTTATGATGATGACCAATGGTGTAGGTGCTTTTTTGGGAAGTAAAGTCAGCGGATATGCCATCGATCGCTATTTTACTACCCCTGGTGGCGACAAGGAATGGCATGATATCTGGCTGGCCTTTGCGCTGTATTCATTGGTGGTAGCCGTATTATTTGTAATCTTTTTTAAACACAAGCATAATGCTGCGGCAATAAAGGAAGTGCAGCATACGCCTCCAATTTTGGCTACCGAATAATATTTGAATATTTATTTTTGGGTTACAGGCTTATAGGTTTCCAGACCAGCATTGTTGTGTCACTCACTTGTACTGTTGTGCCAATAGCATCGTTAGGGCTTGGGCGATGTTGGGGGATTTTTTTAATCGTCCGCCCGGAACCGCTGCCGATTGAAAAAAAATGTATAAGAAAACCTACAAACGCCCAACGTTGTTTGTCCTGCCCGAATAAATGCTGCCATGTTGAAGATGAAGATAACAACGTCATGCCCCAATATTGCCAAACCCCATTTTACAAGACGTTTTTATTCTGAAGATATGCTAAATGTTAATTTGATATTTTCGCTACTTTTTAATTTCTCCTTAGTAATCATTTCATGCTTAGCATTAAAAAAATACTTTTCCATAATTAAGCCGTTCGGTAAATTTTTTCTTTTTTTCCAAATTTCATATGCTGTAACAAAAGTCAACATGGGTTTCATATTTGATGAAGTGTCTATAACGTAAATTTCTGTCCCGAGTTTTTTCTTTTTTTCTCTTTCTGCATCGTTACTTTTTAACATAAAACGTTTACATACTTTTTCATTGAGAACTGTGTCTTTTAATTCTATGAAGTCATAGTTGTCAACCTGATATTTATAAGGGTTACTATAATTTGTCATTTGTTCTTTTTCCAATGATATTTTGGGTTTATTCAAATCCTCAGTTTTAATTTGACCTTTCCAATAAATTCCATTCTGGTCCACAAAAGTTATTTCATTTTGGTTACTTAAAATATTGTTTTGAAAAGCATTATAGCTATTATCTTGTTCGTTTATTAAGTAAGTAATAATTCGCTTATTCTGCTGGTTTTTTAAATCAGTAACCTCATAAGTTAATCGACGATTAAAATTGTACTCATAAGTTTGAGATAAGAAAAAGAAACATAATCCTATTTTGATCAGATTTGTCATAAAATGTTTTGTAACAGATTTATATCTGCAAGGCACAGGATTTAAATATCGGTATAAGTAAATTAAATATTGCAAATTTGCGGTTCAACAAAGCGTATGAACGAGTTTATAAATCAAAAAGTAGAAAGGTTGGTTTACCTTTTTGCAGGAAAGGATAAAGAATTTGCCGAAATTAAATTCTGGCGCAGGCAAATCAGTCAATACGTAAACTGGTATTCCGGAACCATTCCCGAATTGTACGGTCATCCCACACCAAAAAATAAAATAAAAGCACATACTACGGAACTAAGTGCGCTATTAACTTTTTTTGAAGTTCACCAAAAAGTAAAATACCTAAACGATTTAAAACTCGACATTAACGAACTGGCCGGAATGAAAGTACTGGATATTGGTTCAGGCCCTTTTCCCAGCGGTTTATGTTTTAAAGATTGCGAAATCTACAGCCTCGATCCATTAATTGACAGTTACTTAACGGCAGGCTATCCCATTCATTGTTACGAGGCAAGGTCCCGTTTTGTTCACTCCAAAGCCGAAGCCATGCCTTTTACTGATGGTTTTATGGATGCAATCATTTCAGTAAATGCTATTGACCATGTAAACGACTTTGCACAAACAGCCAGGGAAGTGAAACGGGTTTTAAAACCCGGCGGTAAATTCAGGATGCATGTTCATTACCACCCTAAAACCAAAGCCGAGCCCTTGGAGTTAAATGACGAAGTATTTCTTCAGCACTATAGCTGGGTATCCAACCTTAAAAGAATTGCTGAATCAAAGAAAAAAACCGGCACTTCAATAGAAGAAAATGAAGGAGAGCTATATGTAGTTTGGGGAAATTAATCCATTCAAAAATTTGTTGAAATATAAAATGTTACTTTTTTCAACCTTTTATATTTTGTACTAATTCATCAATCCTCTAACTACGTACCCTTTTTTCTGTAATAAATCTAACAATCCCTGTTCGCCGCCCAGGTGTCCGGCACCAACCGCAAATAGTGTGGCTTCTTTCCAGGCAATCGTTTCAAACTTTTCTACCCAATCGTTATTTCGGGTGTATAATAACAAATCCAAATGACCGTTTATGCCGCTGTCTTCACTCATGGTTAAGTTATGCAGTTGCTGCAGGTCCTGGCTTTTATAAACTGCCATCATTTCCTGCATGGTTTGCTTAAACTTATCAATATGTTCAATGGTTTTTACCAGTTCCTTTGCCTGCTGGTCGTAAGGTATCAAGTCAAATACACCTGTTTGAAATTCCAGGGTTTCTAACCCAAACAATGGTTTTTGTAACCGGTTGGCTTCTTCAACGATGCGCAGTTCTATTCCATTTTTTTGCTCGCAGGGTAAAAAAAATTCGTACAGGCTGCTGGTTAACATGAGCGGGTGCTGCCTTTCTAATATGTGAAAAGGTAGGTGTGGTTGGTGTTCCATAAAAAAAGCCCTGACCAATTCATAATCTTCCGGGTTTATTAAATCAGGCAATCTCTTATTTTCTTTCATAGTAAGATCTATCGTTCCATTTAGCAAGGCATCAGCATTATTCAGATCTACCTCCAGGTAAATAGCAGCCACATGTTTAATAATACGTTGCACATTGCAGCTCAAAATGGCTTCTTCGGCACACATCAGGTGCATGGTGCCATAAAAATACGAAGGTGATTTTAACCCGTTTCCGCTAATCTCCCACAAAAGCGTTTTATCATTGGGAGCAGATTGTATAGAGAATTTTCTTTTGCGGGTAAGCAACCAAACCAATGCAATAAGGTAAATATTTTTTGCAGTGAACCATTTCATAAACTGCAATATAAGTAAACAAAGAGGGCAGCAGTTTTTATAAACACCCAACTGATTTTACAAATTTTCAAACAAATGGCACGGTTTTGT
>JBBSJX010000103.1:0-11169 GCA_038256825.1 Chitinophagales bacterium | reverse complement strand
ATTAGGTGCCGACCCTGCCGTATCCTCAGCACCTTTTGTTGCAACATTGGTTGATGTAACCGGCCTCATCATTTATTTCAGCGTTGCTTATATTTTTCATGAAGGTTTATTGTTATAGTTTTTGTGGTAACAAGCAAAGCAACACTTTTCAACATGGTGTAGCCTGACCGACTACCGGCGGTTCAATCACTTGTACTTTTCGAATATTCAGAAGCTTTTGGCAAGGAAATTAAAAAGGGTAGAAAACATTTTTAAATGCTTCTACCCTTTTCTTTAAATGTTCGCTCATATTGAACTACAAAGGCTCATTTAAAATTTCGTGACCCATTTTATCCCGCTTGGTTTGCAGGTATTTTTCGTTGTGCGGGTTCGATTTAATTTCTATAGGAATGATATCTACAATCTCTAATCCGTAACCTTTTAAGCCCGCACGTTTTTTTGGGTTGTTACTCATCAGTTTTAACCTGGTAACATCCAAATGACGGAGTATCTGCGCACCTATACCATAATCTCTTTCATCCATTCCAAAACCTAAATGAATATTGGCTTCTACCGTATCCATTCCCTGCTCCTGTAATTTGTAGGCTTTTAATTTATTTACTAATCCAATACCACGGCCTTCCTGGTTCATGTATAAAACAATCCCCTTGCCTTCCTGTTCTACCATTTGCATGGCTTTGTGTAATTGTTCGCCACAATCGCAGCGAAAACTACCTAAAATATCGCCGGTAAAACAACTGCTGTGCACCCGTGTTAATACCGCTTCATCTTTGTTCCAACTACCCTTAATTAATGCAAGGTGTTCTCTGTCTGTTGTTTTTTCTTTAAAAGCAACCAGTTTAAAACTGCCATATTTGGTAGGCATTTCCACCCGCACCATTTCCTCAATTAACGAATCCATTTTTAAACGGTATTCAATTAAATCTTTTATCGAAACAATTTTAAGATTGAATTTTTTAGCGATGATTTCCAGTTCAGGTAAACGAGCCATTGTGCCATCTTCGTTCATAATTTCAACTAAAACACCTGCGGGTTCAAAGCCGGCAAGGCGGGCTAAATCAACAGTAGCTTCGGTATGCCCGGTACGGCGCAATACCCCACCTGTTTTTGCCCTGAGTGGAAATATATGGCCTGGCCTGCCAAGGTCACCAGGGTTTGTTTTAGGATCAATTAATGCCTGGACCGTTTTTGCCCGGTCGCTGGCCGAAATACCGGTGGTACAACCCTGGCCTAACAAATCAACCGAAACGGTAAAGGGGGTGGCATGAAGAGAAGTGTTACTGTTAACCATTAATTCTAAACCAAGTTCGTCGCAGCGTTCTTCAATTATAGGAGCACATATAAGGCCGCGACCTTCGCGGCTCATAAAATTTATTATTTCGGGAGTAACATTGCGGGCCGCAGTTAAAAAATCACCTTCGTTTTCGCGATCTTCATCATCAACAACAATTACCAGTTTGCCATCTTTTATATCCTGGATAGCACTTTCGATAGAATCTAACATAGTGGGCGTTTGAGCAAATTTACATCCAAACAGGTTAATAGTTCACCAAGGCTTGATATGGTGGTACATATTTGTGATTTTACAAAGCGATTAACAACACATTTAGGTAGGCTGAATAACCAACTAATGGTACAAGAGTGCGACGCAACGGATGATAGGGATAGATAAAATGCCCGGTTCATAATATTATTAAATACCGCATGCAAAATGGATGATTACCTTAAAACAAAAGCCCTCTTCAAATTAAATTGAAGAGGGCTTTTGAATTATTAAACTAAATTATTGCTTAGCAAATTTAGTAACGGATTTAAGACCATTGTTTTCAAAAATAACAAGGTAGTTTCCTTTTACTAATTCAGTAACATTTAAACCTGTTTGAGTAGCACCTGCCTGAACAGCTAAAGTTTTAACCATTCTTCCATCTAAACCAACAATGCTGATAGTTGCACCTTTATTAGCTTTCTCGTGGTTTACGTTAACGCTTGAAACAGCAGGGTTAGGAAATACAGTTGAAGAAAGACTTGCGTTGTTATTGATTAACACCACAGCGCTGTATTTAAATGAACCATCTTTATCAAGCATTTTAAGCCTGTAATAATTGGTTGCACCTTTTACATTATTGTCTTCGAATGAATAATTATTTGTAGCGGTATTTTTAGCGTTTACAAATCCAATTTCGGTAAAGCCTGAACCATTTAAACCTTTTTCAACTGCAAAACCATTAACGTTTAATTCGTTTACTGAAGTCCAGTTAAGAACTGCGGCCTTGTTAAGCAGAGAACCGGTAAAGGAAGTAAGATTTAGGGGAAGCGCAACATCTGAATAACTGGTAGCTACAGTGATTGCATCAATATCTGCATTAGGAGTAGCAACCGTTGCCTGCCTGATTGCAACACGACCTATGTTTACGGGTTCGGTGCCACTGGCAAATACAGAAGAAGCATCCGGTGCAGGTTCAGTGGCAGAATAACTTTTATCAATCCAAAGTTTTGCAACGTCATCATTTGCTCCAGGGTTAAATTGGTAAGCATAAGTTACCAGGTGGGGAACACTAGCATCGCGATCCACTGCATTCCAAACAATAGGAACGGTTCCGCTTACGGATGTTGCTGCAATACCAAATTGAACGGTATTAGCTGCAACACCTTGTCTAACAAAAACCCTGGCGCGGTAATCAGTAGTTGATCCAGATGGGAAAAAAGCCATAAAATAATCACCCGATACATTAGAAGTACTATTGTTTAAATTAGCGGTGCTCCTGAATTGTATAACAAAACTTGCATAAACTGTACTGTTGGATGAACTGGCAATTGCAGGAGAAATGTCTCTAAAAATATCTTCAATACTTCTGCCTTGTCCCGCAGGTACAGCTTCTAACTTAAGTTTTCTGCTTTCTGGACCGGGGTTAGTAAAATAATTTGGGTATGAAATACTACCATCAACTGCCATAGCATAATCAGTTAATGTACCACCAACAGAAAGCCAGGCACCAGAACTAACGTTAGCTCCACCCGCTTCATCCGTTAACTGACCTGCAGCATAATTAAAATTTTCTGTCCAGATACGCTGGCCAAAAGAGGCAACGCTGGTTGAAGCAAATAAAAAGAGCGTAAAGATTTTCTTCATAATAAGTTTTTTGTAAAGCAAATTAACAGTATAAGGCTGATAGTTTAGTTGTTAATGAAAATTAAATTTTATTAAAATGCAACCCTCCTTAAAACTGTAGTAAGCCTGCAACTTACGGAAAAGGAAAGCGTAAAAATTAAAAAATGTTAATGCCTTGTTATCTAAATATGTCTTTAATTTGCTGCTTTTGTAAAATCAATTAACCTATGCGTTTAAAAAAACTAATTCTTTCCACTATTATTGGATTGCTTTGCTCCTTTTTAGGTTTTAGCCAAACCACAACGAGTAGTATGAGCGGCACTGTAAAATCTGCTGATGGATCGCCCTTATTGGGCGCAACAATTACCGCAACGCACGAACCAACCGGAACTGTGTATAGAACACAGTCGTTAACCGGCGGCCGTTTTGATATTAATAACATGAACCCCGGTGGTCCATATACAGTTGATATCTCTTACATTAATTTTGCAAATGATATAAGGAAGGATTTAAATTTAGCGCTAGGAGAAGTATATAAATACAATTCAGTTTTAGGAACAAAAAATAGTGTTTTAAAAGAAGTTGTTGTAACTGCTGTTGGCAGGGGTACCGAAGGAAAAGGTGGAGCAGGGACTAACATTGGTCGGGATAAGATGGCCAATTTGCCTACAGTAGGACGTAACCTTCAGGATTTTTTAAGGTTTACGCCCCAGGCAAAATTAACTTCGGGCGATGGTGGTATAAGTATCGCAGGTCAAAATAACCGGTATAATGCTTTTTATATAGATGGAGCCATTAATAATGATGTGTTTGGTTTAAGTAATTCTGGTACCAATGGCGGCCAGGCCAGCTCACCTCCCATTTCAATCGATGCTATTGACCAGTTCCAGGTTATCATTTCTCCTTACGATGCATCTATTGGTAATTTTACCGGTGGTGGAATTAATGCAACAACCCGCAGTGGAAGTAATAAAATTACCGGTTCCATTTATTCATTTTATCGTAATCAGGATCTTGCCGGTAAAACACCTATCGGACCTAAAGATTCGGCAACAAGGCTAAATAATTTCCGCAATAAAACTACCGGATTTAGAGTAGGTGGACCTATAGTAAAAAATAAATTATTTTACTTTATCAATGCCGAGGTACAGAGAGACCAACGTCCGCAACCATTTGTTTTCAGCCAATACCGTGGTTCATCTTCTATTAACGACCTGAATGATTTTTCAAATTATTTGAAGCAAAAATACAATTACGATCCGGGAGGATTTTTAGATAATCCGGAAAGCATTGATGCAGAAAAAATTACTGCTAAGATTGATTGGAATATGAATGCCAACAATCGTTTAAGTGTTTCGTACCGTTACAATAATGCCGAGCGTTTAAATACAAGCACATCAAGCGGAACCAGCATTAACTTTTTTAATAATGGTTATACCTTTCCCAGTACAACCCATTCACTTTCAACAGAGTTAAAATCATCCTTTAAAAAAGGAGCCAGTAACAGGTTATTGTTAACTTATACCGGTGTAACCGATGACAGAGGAGCAATTGGAACGCCTTTTCCAAGGGTTTCAATTTTTGATGGTGCCGGAAGAATTGTTATAGGTACTGAGAATTTTTCAGGAGCGAATTTGTTGAAACAAAACAATGCTGGTTTAATTGATTTCTTTAAGTTCAATAAGGGTAAAAACTTCTTTACAATTGGAACTGATAATGAATTCAGTCATTCGTACAATGTATTTATAAGAGACAACTACGGAACTTATACTTATAATACATTAGGCGATTTTATGTCCGATGCCGCTCCGGCACGCTACCAGCGTTCATTTTCATTAGTGGATAATTCATCCGGTGATCAAACAGGCGCTGCTGCTGAATTTAATACCATGCGATTAGGTGGTTTTATTAATGATGAAATCAGGCTTTCTGAAAACTTATCAATAAACGCCGGTGTCAGGGTTGACTGGACTAAGTTTTTAACTACTCCCAAAAAAGATCAGTTCTTCAATGATAGTGCCTTACCTCAAATAAGTAAATACTACGATTTACAAGGAGCCCGCTCCGGACAAATTGCAAGCCCACAAGCTTCTATCTCTCCAAGATTAGGCATCACTTTAAAAATACCTGAAGAGAATGTTACCATTCGTGGTGGTTTAGGCATCTTTACAGGCAGAGTTCCTTTAGTATGGCCTGGTGGCGTGTACAACCAGAACGGTGTGAGCATTGGTGGTATTGATTTAAACCCCCCTACCCAGCAACAAAACGTAACCTTCCGTCCAAATGCATTTGGCCAATACACAGCCCAGGAACTTGGACTTGGTATTAATAACAAAGGCCAGGTTGACTTACTGGTTAAGAACTTCCGCTTACCTAAAATATTCCGTACTTCATTTGCATTTGATAAACGTTTAGGTAATGGTTGGTCAACAACTGTCGAAGCAATTGTTTCTAAGAACATTAATGAGATCTACTACCAAAACGTAAATATTCTTCCGCCAACTTTAAAAATGACCGGGCCGGATAACAGGAATATTTATGCTACTTCAGGTACGGTTAAAAGAATTCCAATCAGGTCAAACGGCACCAACCCTTATAACGCTGATATATTTTTATTAAGCAACAACCAGGGTGATAAAGGTTTCTCTTACAACTTTACTTATACCATTGATAAGGCCTGGAATAATGGATTTGCATTTAATGCAAACTATACCTACGGCAATTCAGTTGTGGTAAACGAAGGAACCAGCAGCCAGAACAATAGCCAATGGAATACCATGGAAACGATTAACGGCCGTAACTTTTTACCAAGGTCTACCTCGGACTTTAATATGGGCCACAGGGTTAATGCCTATATAGCTAAAAAGTTCACTTACGCCCGTAAAACATTAGGTACAACAATTTCAATGGTTTACAACGGTCAAACCGGTAACCCTTACAGCTATACTTACCGTAGTAGCCCGATTAATGATGTTACTGCAACCGGCACCAACGATTTAATTTTTGTTCCAACCGAACAACAATTAACTGATATGATTTTTTCAACCAATACTGTTGGTGTAAAGTCGTACACTCCTGCCGAGCAAAAAACATTGTTAAACGATTTTATTACGAACGATGCCTACCTGAAGAAAAGACGTGGTATGTATGCAGAGCGTAACGGTGCAAGATTACCTTTTACTCAAATTGTTGATTTAAAAATTCAGCAGGATGTAAATATTAAAGTATCAGGTAAAACTTACCAGTTTCAGCTTACTTACGATGTATTCAATTTTACCAATATGCTTAACCGCGACTGGGGCCGCCAATACTTCTTAAGCTTCGATCAGTTTGCATTAATACAGTTTGGTGGTTATAGATCAGGAACCACCATCCCAACTTATAAGTTTACACCGATAGCTGATAATGGTACGCCATATGGTATCAGCACCTCAACTATTCCAAGCTACGCTGCCCGTTGGATTAGCCAGTTAGGAGTTCGCTTTAATTTCTAATATTTTTCCATTTAAAATAGTAAGTCCGTCATCAAATCATGTTGACGGACTTTTTTTTTCTATTCATTACATTATTTGCTTTTATTTGCAAACTTTTAAAGCAATGTGCAGCTTTTGTTGTGTCACTCACTTGTACTATACAATTTCATGGCAACATTTTTTTCAGAAATTGCGGCATAAATACATAAATGTACAAGAGTGCGAACCGTCGGCAGTCGGTCAGGCTGCAACGGCCGCCAGGATAGCGATTAACTGCCGGTTACCACAAAATATGCAATGAAAACCAATGAGTTATATACTGACTGTACATTCGCCAGCCATTTAAATGCAGCAAATTGTTACTAATTACTGCCTAATAATACAGTGATCAATAAACTTTTACAAACAAAAACACCTAACCTCCATCTTTACATCCGAAAAATTAGAATTATGAATATTAGAAAGCTCTGGCCGCTCTTTATTTCGGCATTACTTTTTCCTTTTTTTATGGAAGCGCAAGTAACCACCAGTAGTATTACCGGTGCAGTTAAAACTACCAGCGGAATTCCATTAGAAGGTGCCACTATTACAGCCATTCACCAACCATCAGGAACTAAGTATGAAACCGTTTCAAAAAAAGATGGAAATTTCACCTTTAATAACATGCGTATAGGGGGTCCGTATATTTTAACCACGGCTTTTATTGGATATACACCCAACACAGTAAGTAATTTCAGCCTAAACCTGGGCGAACCTTTTACAACCGAAATCGTATTGTCAACCACCTCAACCGTTTTATCGGAGGTTGTAATTACCGCCTTAACCCGCGGTAGCACCCGGTCAAAAACCGGTGCAAGTAGTATTGTAGATGCCAGGCAGATTGCAACCTTACCATCTATCTCAAGAAGTATTTCTGATTTTACCAGGTTAACGCCACAGGCAAACGGTAATAGTTTTGCAGGCCGCGATGGCAGGTTTAATAACCTGCAGATTGATGGAGCCAATTTAAATAACAACTTTGGTTTAAGCAGCGACCCTACACCTGGTGGTGGTTCAAACCCCATTTCGCTGGATGCGTTTGACGAAATTTCGGTAAACATTGCACCTTATGATGTTAGGCAATCCGGATTTACAGGTGCCGGTTTAAACGTACTTACCAAAAGCGGAACCAATACTGTAAAAGGTACGGTATACGGTTTTTACAGGGATCAAAGCTTTAATGGTAAAAATGTAGGCGACCAGGTGTTAACCCAATCACCACAAAAAACAAATATATATGGTGGAAGCCTGGGTGGGCCTATCATTAAAAATAAATTGTTCTTTTTTGTAAATGCTGAATGGGAAAAATCTTCTCAGCCCTCACCAAATAACTTTGTACCTACCGGATCTTCTTCAACCGGAATCGTTTCAGCAGCACCTGTAGATTCACTTAATAAATTCAGGGATGTATTAAAAACCAAATATGGTTACGATGCCGGTTTGTATGATAACTTACCCAATTTTGAATCGAAGAACAGGAAATTATTAGCAAAAATTGACTGGAACTTAAGTACCTCGCACAAATTGGTGGTTAAGTACAGTGATTTTAAAGGATCAGATCAATCACTTTTAAATGGTAGCAGTGTACCAAACAGTGGTGCCGGGGGTTTTAGTATCCGTGGAATTACCGGGGCGCCTTTAACCAGGTTACCCAACAACCGTAATAGCAACCAATCAATCGGTTTCTCCAATTCAAATTATGGAACCGATCATATTGTTCAATCGGCAACCATTGAATTGAATAGTAATTTTACCAGCCGCGTATCCAACCAATTATTGTTTGCTTATACACACATTAATGATGTTAGAAACAGCCCCGCCGGAATTTTCCCAACCGTTGAAATTTTTGATGCTGACGGCACCGTTCCCGGTGTAACCAAAGGCCGCAATTATATGAGTGCAGGCACCGATCCATTTACCCGCAACAATGAGATCATTAACAATATTGCTACGATTACCGACAACTATACTTACTTAGCAGGAAAACATACCATTACCGCAGGTGGTACTTACGAATACCAGAAAGTTGGTAATGCCTTTATGGGGGGATCAGAAAGTTATTATATCTACAACAACCTGAACGATTTTGTTAACGATGCACCTCCTGCATTCTTTTCATACACTTATTCCTTAGTACCAGGGCAGCCTAAAGTATTTTCTGCCGATCTAAAATTAGGACAGTTAGGATTGTATGTACAAGACCAGTTTAATATTAATTCAAACTTCAGATTAACTTACGGCATCAGGGGCGATTTACCAGCTTACCTTGATCAACCACTTGAAAATCCCGCAATATCCGCTTTAATGTTTCCTGATAAAGATGGGGTGATGACGAATTTCAGCACTGGTAAATGGCCTAAAGCTAAATTGCTTTTATCACCAAGAGTTGGTTTCAGATGGACGGTTCCTGATGAAAGAAGTTTGACATTACGTGGTGGTACCGGAATATTTACCGGTAAAATCCCTTTTGTATTTCTTACCAACATGCCAAGCAATAGCGGTGTTTACCAAACCGGAACTGTTATTAACAAAGCTTCGGAACTGGCAACCTTAAAGTTCAACCCGGATCCGGATGCTTACCTGTCAAAGTTTCCTTCAACCGTAACTCCAAAAGCGCCGGGTAGTTTTGTACTGATTGATCCTGATTTTAAGTTTCCTCAGGTTTTTAGAACCAACATTGGTTTCGACAAACAATTAGGCGGAGGTTACACCTTAACAGCAGATGTATTGTATACAAAAGATTTGAACGCGGTTAAAATGCGCAACGCCAATTTAAAAGATCCAAACGCAACTTTGAACGATGCTGATACCCGTAAATATTACACCACTTCAGGAGCCGACAAATTTGTAAATCCTTCCGTAGGATCGGTTATAGTTCTTGAAAACACCAAAAAAGGTTACTCATTCTCAAGTACAGCACAATTGTCAAAATCGTTTTCTAAAGGATTATATGGTTCTATAGCTTATACGTATTCTTTAGCAACCGAGGTTAGTCCAAATCCGGGTTCACAGGCAACTTCAGCATGGCAGTCAATTATTAACCGCGGTACGCCAAATAACGAAGAACTGTATAACTCAGCTTATGCTATTCCGCATCGTATTGTAGGTAATCTATCATACAGAGTTGAGTATGCCAATCACCTTGCCAGCACCTTTTCAATATTTTATGAAGGGGCAAACCAGGCAAACTTCAGCTATATTATTGGTGGCGATATTAATAAAGATGGCAACAACTCTTCTGATCTGATGTATATCTATGCAAAAGGTTCCGATGTAAATTTTGCTTCATATACTTCAAGCGGTAAAACATATTCTGTTGCCGATCAGCAACTGGCTTACGACAAACTGGTTGAAAACACTAAGTATTTAAGGGATCATAAAGGTCAATATGCCGAAAGAAACTCAGCATTAACGCCCTGGTACAATCGTTTAGATATGCGTTTTTTACAAGACTTTTTTGTAAGAACCGGTTCAACCAAACATACCCTTCAGTTTAGTATTGATGTTTTAAACCTGCCCAACATGTTGAATAAAGATTGGGGAATAAGAGATCGCTTTACTATTAACAATCCACTTTCTTACAGGTCAACCGATGCATCGGGCAGGCCCGTTTATAACCTGGCAGAATTCAACAAAGAATTGGTTACTACTCCGTTTCAGCAAAACATTTCCGCTACCAGTACCTGGGGAATGCAAATGGGTTTAAGGTATATTTTTTAAATAAAACATTCACTTTATTACAAAGCCGTTCCTTATCAATGGGGAGCGGCTTTTTTATTTTTGGTTACCAACAAATCAACTCTGGGTATTATCGCTGCCTTGGTTTACCCAGAGACTGTCGAAGGGCTCAGTTCATCAATATCAATGGGGAAACTTTTTGCATGTATTAGTTTTCAAATAGCACTCCTATTCTTTTTTAATGGGGAACGGCTTTTTTTTGGTTACCAACATATCAACTTTGGGCATCATCGTTGCTACGCTCAGTTCATCATTTGTACCAATGGGAATCGTTTTTCTGACTTAGTTTTCAAACAGTACTCCTAACTTTTCTCCTAAACTTTTCAAATCGTCTACCACCGGTTGCACCACCGGAATTCCTTCTTTCATTCTAATATTTTCCATTTCACGTTCAGGGTCGCCCGGTACTAAAACCGGTTGATTTTCATCAATAGGCTTTGCGGCATGAAAGCGTTCTATCCATTGATCCATATTTTTCTTAAATTCTTCTGCCGGTCTAAAGGCATCAATGCGCATCGCACCAAAAAAATGCCCCAACCCTTCGCCGGGCATATTTTCAGGCATCGGTACATATGCAGGAAACGGCGGCGCCCACGGCCCATAACTCGCTCCGCTCAATACCGCCGAAAATATATCAACTATACTCCCTAAGGCATATCCTTTATGGCTGCCATGCTCCCGATCGCCACCCAGTGGTATTAAGGCACCGCCTTGTTTTAATATGTTTGCATTGGTGGATGGATTGCCGTCCTTATCCTGCACCCAGCCAACAGGAGTATCTTTATATTTACGCTGCAGTATTTCAAGTTT
>JBBSJX010000102.1:0-11199 GCA_038256825.1 Chitinophagales bacterium | reverse complement strand
TGGAACAAACAGAAGGACCTCTATTCATCATTGTTGTGTCACTCCCTTGTACCGCATTAATTTATGGCAGCTTTCCGCATTATCTCATTTCGTTACTTTCTAAAGGCGTCAACTTAACTATTTTTTTTGGGAACAAACAGAAGGAACTCTATTCATCATCGTTGTAGCCTGACCGACCTCTGGCGGTTCACTCTCTTGCACCGCATTAATTTATGGCAGCTTTCCGCATTATCTCATTTCGTTACTTTCTAAAAAAGTATAAGCTTTCTTTACAACTCATTCAACTCAAACCATTACCTGGAAAAGGGTTTAGCGAAATTTTTAATTCTTAATTTAACGCCAATGCGATTATTTGGTGCTATGAAAAACTGTATTTGAACCGTTCCGATGCATCGGAAGCAACGATGCATCATTAATAACAAATGCTGGCTACCAAAAAAGTATAGTGGTACGGCTGCTTAAACGCCAAAAGGAAAAACGAAAAAACTATTTAATGGGAAATTCTGATTGTGGCACTACTCCTTCAATCTGGTAGATGCTATCGACAATATAAGATTGCGAACCACGCCAGGGTAATGCGCCCAGATAACGCTTGTAGTGCAACTCCATATTTTTACCACTGTTTCGCATAAGTGCCTGGCCAATCCGCTCATTCTCCACGCTAAAATCGAAATAGTTACTTTGAATGGTTGATGAAGATTGATTGCCGCCAAAGCCTGTTTGAATAATTTTGCCTTCGTAGGTTTTAAATATGAAACCCTTTTTTTGAATGGTATTTAAAACTCCGGCCTTGGTTCCTTCGGCAAAAACAAATGAAAACCGCCAATAAAAAAACCCGATGAGCACCAATATTATAACTACCAGACTTACCTTAAGAAACTTGCGCATGTGCTGACTTTGTTTAATAAAAATTAAAGACCGTATTTATCAACAAGGTAAATTAAAGCCGCCATATTAACTGCGCCTAAATGAAGTTCTCTTTTATTCACGTTTTCAAATACATCGTTGCGTGCATGATGCAGGTCAAAATAACGCTGCCCATCGGGAGATAAGCCGGCTAAGGGAGTTCCAAATTTTTGATTTAACGGACCGATATCGGCACCGCCTCCACCTTGCTTAAGGTCGTAAACACCGTAAGGGTAAAAGAGGTTTTTCCATGATTGAATTTTTGCAAGCTTTTCGTTGCTAATGGTAAAACCAAAGCCACGGGGTGTAAAACCGCCTGCATCGCTTTCAAGGGCAAAAACATGTTTTTCATTTTTAGCTGCTGCTTCCTCCGCATATTTTTTTCCTCCGCGTCCCCCATTTTCCTCGTTTGCAAAAAGTACAAAACGAATGGTATGCTTTGGTTTGTAATTCATAGCTTTTAGAGCACGCAATACTTCCAGAGTATGCACCACGCCGGCACCATCGTCGTGAGCGCCTTCATTTACATCCCAACTATCCAGGTGACCACCTACTGTTATAAACTCGTTGGGAAATTCAGAGCCCTTTAATTCACCAATAACATTGTTACCTATTGCTTCGGGTAAAAAACTGCCATTGGTTGTAAACGAAACAATTACTGATGGATTTCTTTTGCATGTAGTCCAGAGATAATCAGCGTCTTTTAAACCCAAAGCCGCAGCAGGAATTTTAGGAAAGGCTGTATCGTAACCCATTGCACCTGTGTGTGGATTATTATCTGTTGCTTCGCTCAACGATCGAATGAGCATGCCCACAGCGCCAAATTTAGCAGCCATGCTTGCACCGTTAAAACGGTATTTTCCTGCATCGCCGTAAGATGCAGAAGGCTGGATGATGGTTGGATTAAAGCCATAATTAAAAAATACAATCTTGCCCTTAACCTCCTGCGACCGCTGCTCTAATTCAGCAAACGATGCCAGGGCTATCACTTCGGCTGTAACTCCTTTTTTACCGGTACCTATTGAATTTCCTAATGCCAGAATATCTAAAGAACGCTTTTCTTTTTTACCATCAATCTTAATAACCCTTGCTTTATCCACCCCGCCACGGGTCCACACCGGCACCATACATTGTTGTAGAAAAACATGATCTGCTCCCATACTTTTCATGGTTTCCATACCCCAGCTTTCTGCTTTGGTCATTTGGGGTGAACCGGCAAGGCGGCCACCAATTTGCTTGGTGAGGTAACGAAGATTTTCATAAGCCTTTCCATTGCCCATAATATCATCCGACATTTTTTTGATAAACAATGAATCGCTCATTTGCGCTTCACTTAAAAAAGGGAAAAGGAAAATGGCTAACAAAAGTTTCTTCATAGCTGGTATTTAGGGCGGCAATTTAAGTAAATGTTACCGTTTAATACTTAGTATAAATGGATTGAACTTTTGTTAACAAATTATGTTTATTCACACCTTTAAAATTTTAAAAACTCATTGTAAAAAAATTGATGTGAAGCGGGTTGAATTCTTATATTTTGTTCCATAAAATTATTAAGGATTAGTTTTGAATAAGTTAAAACGAAGCAACCTGGCAGGGTTACCTAATTATAAAAGCAATAAGTTGAGCAAACAAACTTGCACAGCCATTATGAAAAGCAAATTTTGTAGAGATTTAAGCAAGGCCTGGTTATTTATATTACCAAAGCATAGGTTTAATAAAATTATAAATTGATTGTATGCGTATAGGAATAGTATGTTATCCTACTTTTGGTGGAAGCGGTGTTTTAGCCACCGAACTTGGAAAAGCCCTGGCTGATAAGGGCCATTCAGTTCATTTTATTACTTACCAGCAACCGGTGCGTTTAAATGTATTGAATGCCAATATTCATTATCATGAAGTAAGGGTACCAACCTATCCTCTTTTCGATTACCCTCCTTACGAAGTAGCTTTGGCCAGTACAATGGTTGATGTAATTTTAAAACACGACCTCGATTTATTACACGTTCATTATGCCATACCTCATGCGTCGGCGGCTTATTTAGCAAAAAAAATAGTTGAAAAACAAGGTCGCAATGTACCGGTAATTACCACTTTGCATGGTACTGATATTACGTTGGTAGGAAAAGACAAAACCTATGCCCCCGTGGTAACTTTTAGTATTAACGAAAGTGATGCCATTACCGCAGTTAGTAATAACCTGAGAGAAGAAACTTATAAAAGCTTTCCCATCACCAAGGAAATTGATGTGATTTATAATTTTGTTGATGTAACCCGGTTTAGCAAAAAACCTATTGATGCGTTCAGGCAGGTAATTGCACCCAATGGTGAAAAAATTGTAGTGCATGCATCCAATTTCAGAAAAGTGAAAAGGGTACGGGATGTTGTGGAAATATTTGCAAAAATCCGCAGCAACATGCCCGCAAAACTTTTAATGGTGGGCGAAGGCCCTGAACGCCCTGCAATGGAAGAACTCGCTAAAGAACTGAACATATTTGATGATGTTCGTTTTTTAGGAAAACAGGAGCAGATGGAAGAAATACTGGTGGTGAGCGATTTATTTTTATTGCCCTCCGATTATGAAAGCTTTGGCCTGGCAGCCCTGGAAGCTATGGCTGCAGGTATGCCTGTTATCAGCTCTAATGCCGGCGGTTTACCCGAAGTAAATATTCATGGACAAACAGGCTATTTAGCCAATGTGGGCGATGTTAAAAAAATGAGCGAATACGCTATTGAACTATTGTCGAACGAGGAGAAACTGGCTCAATTTAAAAAGCAAGCCTATGAGCAGGCTTGCAACTTTGATATTCATAATATTATACCGGTATACGAAAAATTGTATAGCCGTTTTTGCAGAATGGAGTGCCCCGAACCAAATGCAATTATCGTTTAAACCGGTAAATTTATCAGCGTCTTTTCAGCCACCCCTCAGGGTCTTGTGCCAGCCCCCTTTCGTTGGTAACCATAAACAACACTTCACCTTCACCTTCATCGTTAGCTGCTGCCCTGCCCATTACAGCCCCGGCACGCACCTGTTGCCCCCTGCTTACATTAGCGGAGGATAGATTACTGTAAGTTGTAAAGTATTTTCCATGCCGTACCAAAACTGCCTGCTCGCCTCCTAAATCAAAAACAGTAGAAACCTCACCATCAGATATTGCTTTTACAGGTGAGCCTACCGGCAGAGAAATAGTAATACCATCCGATTGCCCCACTAAAGTTGTTCCAGGAATTTTATACCTGCCAAAATGAATGGAAACAATTCCTGCATCTACCGGCCACGGTAATTTTCCCCTACCCCCTTCAAAACTAATTGAAGCAGCCTTACCTTCTTCTGTTGATTCAAAAGGGCTGTAAGTACGGTTACTGGTTTCGGTACGCCTGGGTTCACTAGGTTCAAAAGCAACAGGCTTCTCCTTTTCTGAGGAATTAGGTGATGTTGTATTTTTTGCAATTCTTGCAGCTTCCTGCTGTCTTCTTTTTTCTTCCTCTTCGGCTTTTTGTTTTGCTATTGCCAACGCTTTTTTACGGGCCTCCGCCTGTTCCCTTTTAATAGCTGCAGCAATGGCATTTTGCATTTGCCGGCGGTCCTTTTCCCGTTTCCTTATTTGTTGCGCCAGTTCACTTTCCTGGCTTTTTAATTTACTCACCTCCTGATCCTGCTCTTTCCTGTCTTTTTCTAAACCTATAATTTGCTTTGTTTGCTCTTCTAAAGTCTGGCTCTTCTGCACCTTATTATTATTCAACCCAGCTATTTTATCTCCCAGTAACTGTTGCGTTTTATTAATATTATCTACTTGTTGCTCCCTGTATTGGCGATAACTTTTAAGGTAGGTTATTCTTTTTACAGCATCGTTAAAGGTGGCCGCTGAAAATATAAAATTCAGGTAGTCGTAATTACTGCGGTTTTTATAGGCAAAAACAAGGCTTTGCGCATACTCCTGCTTCAGCGTATCCAATTCCTTTCGCAGCTTATTAATCTCTAAGGTTGATAAATAAATATTGTCTTCCAATACCCTTACTTCACGGTTAATGTTTTGCACCAACTTTTCCCTTGCAACAATTTTATTTCTTATAAGGTTGTATGTAATTAAGGCGCCTTTCCTGTTTTTTTGAATATTCTTCAGGCTTTGATTGAGCCCGTCAATTTCTCTCTTTAAATCCTGGGTTTTACGCTGTAATTCTTCTTTTGACTGTGCAAACGATGCAGCCGCTAATGAGAGAAACAATACAACAAAAACTATTTTTTTTAACATGCATCAGTATTTTAATATTATCAGTATAAACATTCTCCTCGCCGCAATTACAATCGCTTATAATTTTTTGGAATATTAAAAGGAAAAGTGGTTGACTGGTTAAAATTATATTGCTTAAACTCTAACTGTATATCAAGTTTTGATTTTTCAGAAACAGTAATTTTTCTTTTGGTGGCAAATGGAACACCCGCTGATAAATCATAATCACTAAAAGTTATGTCGCTGGTCCGGTTTCTGATAACGTCCACATCATCCAGTTTACTGTGTAAAATTTTAAAATCAGTATTATCCAAAGTAACCAGGTGTTTAAATAGTTTGCCGTTCATCAATACCAGTAACTCATTATCTCCATTAGTTCTGTACGATACAATGTTGTTGTCAATAAAAATCGGGTTGCCAATAATAAGATCTTGTAAAGTATAAAAGTCAAATGGCAACTCTGTAACTTCCTGTAAAAAACTAATGGTTCGTTTGGTAACCTGCTTTTTTAAAAGGTTTAATACCTGCACACTATCTTTTGTAATTAAAACCCTAAAACCTTCAATACCTAAAGCACCCCTGAGCGAAATCCAGATAATACTATCCTTTTGTAACCTGATAAATGCATTGGCTTCATCGCTCGACTCCTTGCCTTCGTAAACTACTTTTACTTTTGCAGAAAAAGTGTTAAAATCAATCTTGTTCTTCAGCACTTTATTATAGACTTCCCTAATCAATTTAGATGAATCAATGGTATCATTTTTTATCACGATCACAACCTTCGATGTATCCACCTTTGTAATAGCATCCTCAATACGTTGTACTTTTTTAGCCGGTCTGCACGATGCCGCTACCAGTAAAAGCAGTATAAAACCAATTATTATTCTCATATTATTAATGTTTACCGGTATGCCCAAAACCTCCTTCACCCCTCTCGGTTTCTGATAAAACATCCACCTGTAGCAGGACTGCATGTTCTACTTTTTGAATCACCATTTGCGCTATTCTGTCTCCATGGTGTATAACTTGTGGCTCTTTGGAAAGATTAACCAGGATAACTTTTAATTCGCCGCGGTAATCCGCATCTACCGTGCCCGGACTATTTAAACAGGTAATTCCCTGCTTTATCGCCAGGCCACTTCGGGGCCTCACCTGTGCTTCGTAGCCTAAAGGAATTTCAACAAACAAACCCGTTGGAACCAGAAACCGATCCAATGGCTCCAGTTTCACTTCAGCTTCAAGGTTGGCTCTCAGGTCCATACCCGACGATCCCTCCGTAGCATACGCCGGCATAGGGTTTAATGAGCGATTGATTATTTTAATTGATAATTTGTCCACTGCGGCAAAAATAACAGATTGAACTTATCAGGCTTCCGCAAATATTTAGCATAATGTTAAAATCATTTTTTAATTAAAAGTGCCGTGGCATAAGCCATCAGTCCTTCTTCTCTTCCTGCAAAACCCATCTTCTCAGTAGTTGTGGCCTTAACCGAAACATCTTTACTGGTTAAATTAAGATGGCTGGCAATCACCTGTTGCATTTCGGCTACATAAGGTTTTATTTTTGGCTCTTCAAGGCACAGCGTACTATCAATATTTACCACGTTATAACCTTCCTGCTGAATGAGTTCAAAACACCGCTTTAATAAAATCTTACTATCAATGTTTTTAAACTCTTCCGCATTGTTTGGAAAATGCAACCCAATATCGCCAAGGCATAAAGCGCCTAGCAAGGCATCGCAAATGGCGTGTAACAAAACATCGGCATCGCTATGGCCTAATGCGCCTTTGGTGTGTGGCACCTTTACCCCTCCAATCCACAAATCACGGCCTTCAACCAATTGGTGAAAGTCTACTCCTGAGCCTATTCTATACATGTTTTTATTTTTTTTCCTGGTTATGATATGGTTGTTATTTCTAAGTTTTATTATGGTCCGGTCTTAAGTAATTCTGCTAAACATCGTTGCGTCGCACTCTTGTACCGCAAAGCCTTACTCAAAGTTTTAATCCGCTCACCCCTTACAAAAAAATAATCTATTTAAAAGGGTTATCTAATTATCCGGCTCCTTTATTTTCCGCTCTAACTTTTCTAATAGCCTCATACCCTTTGCAAGGTGGGTAAATTACTAAAAGCGTAAATATACGTTTGGCAATAATCAATTACTTTTACGCCCCAAATAAACACTTTAATTTCTACGATGCAACAAAAACTAACAGCAGCCATTACCGCAGTTGGAGCCTTTTTGCCCGAGTTCAGGCTTACCAACAAAATTTTGGAAACAATGGTTGACACCAACGACGAATGGATAAAAACACGTACCGGTGTTGAAGAGAGAAGGATATTAAAAGGTGAAGGAAAAGGAACTTCCGACATGGGTGCCCCGGCGGTGTTAGACCTTTGCAAAAGAAGAGGCATTGATCCAATGGAAATTGATTTATTGATTTGTTGCACGGTAACCCCCGATATGTTTTTTCCTGCAACTGCTAATATTATTTGCGATAAAATTGGGGCAAAAAATGCTTTTGGTTACGACCTGGGAGCAGCCTGTTCAGGTTTTCTTTTTGGGTTAACTACCGGCACAGCTTTTATTGAAAGCGGTCGTTATAAAAAAGTGGTTATTGTAGGTGCAGATAAAATGAGCGCTATTGTTGATTACAGCGATCGTACTACCTGTGTGTTATTTGGTGATGCTGCTGGAGCCGTTTTATTAGAACCAAATTATGAAGGTTTGGGCATACACGATAGCTTGCTAAAAAGTGATGGTAGCGGTGGAAAATATTTGAACATGAAAGCAGGTGGTTCGGCACGACCGGCAACAGTTGAAACCATAGCTGCCAAAGAACATTATATATACCAGGAAGGCCAAACGGTATTTAAACATGCCGTTGTGGGTATGGCGGATGTGGCTTACGAATTAATGCAACGCAACAACCTAACCGGCAACGATATTGCCTGGTTGGTTCCGCACCAGGCTAACAAACGTATTATTGATGCTACAGCTAAGCGTATGGATGTTTCGCCCGATAAAGTAATGTTGAATATTCATCGTTATGGCAATACCACTTCGGCAACCATTCCATTATGTTTATGGGATTGGCAAAGCAAATTAAAAAAAGGTGACAATATTGTGCTGGCTGCTTTTGGTGGTGGCTTTACCTGGGGCGCAACCCTTGTAAAATGGGCGTACGATACCAACGAATAATATTAATATTATTTATTTAGAAGAGCAGGCCTTGAAACGCCTGCTCTTCTATTTTACATAACCTTTTATTGTTGCATAATGCACTAAAAGTACAAGAGTGCGACGCAAGTAAAGATGGGTATAGTATAAATGCCGGCAACAAAAAAATTCCTTTACTTATCAGGTAAACATTGTTCACGTTTAAGCGTTTCCTCATTTGTTTCAAACACATCTTTTATCTTTGAAAATTCCGGTCCTCATAAAATTAATCGCAATAAAATTTACGCATGGCAAATAAAAAAGGTATCTATTCAGGCTTTAGCTCGATAGCCATTCATGGCAACGAAAACCAACACCCCAATTCGGCCCATATAACACCCATTTATGCAACTTCTACTTTCACCTTCGACACGGCGGAGCAAGGCATGGAGCGGTTTTCGGGGCAGCAGGAGGGTTATATATACAGCAGGTGGGGCAATCCCACATTTACCGATGCCGAAAATGTGATAGCCGCCCTGGAAACTTTTGGCGTGACTAACGAAGATGGATCGCCGCTAAAAGTGAAGGCCATTTTGCACAGCAGCGGGCAAGCGGCAATGGCTACTATGTTTATGGCTAATTTAAAACCGGGCGATAAAATACTTTCTCATTTTTCGTTGTACGGCGGCACCCACGAATTAATGATGAAGGTGATGGGGCAAAGTGAAATTGAAACCATTATTGCAGACCTGCGTAACCTGGATATAGTTAGAAAAACGTTGGCCGACAACCCCGAAATAAAATTGCTTCATATTGAAACCCCGGCTAATCCAACTATTCAGTGTGTGGATATTGAAGCAGTGACAAAAATTGCCAAAGAGAAAAATATTATAGTAACAGTGGACAACACTTTTGCTACGCCTTACCTGCAACAACCCTTTAAATACGGGGTGGATTATGTGTTTCACTCAACCACAAAATTTTTAAACGGTCATGGTACAGCCATTGGTGGGGTGCTGTTGGGAAAAGATATAGAATTTATGAAAACAAAGGTTACCAAATGGCACCGGCTATTGGGTGGTAGCAGCAATCCCTTTGATGCGTTTTTACTGATACAGGGAATGAAAACACTGGAATTACGCATGGAAAGGCATTGCGATAATGCTGAAAAAGTAGCAGCATTTTTAATACAACATCCTGCAATTGAAAAAGTAAACTTTAATGGATTGAGCGCTCATCCTGATCATGAAGTGGCGATGAAGCAAATGAAAAGACCAGGTGCTATGCTAAGCTTTGAACTTACAGGTGGATTAGAAGCAGGCAAACAATTTATAAACAAGTTGCAAATGTGTGTGCGGGCAGTTTCGTTGGGCACGGTTGACACCCTGTTATCGCACCCCGCATCAATGACGCACTATGGTGTTCCTAAAGAAGAAAGATTAAAATATGGTATTACTGATGGGTTAATAAGAATGAGTGTGGGTATTGAAAATATTGAAGACATTTTAAACGACCTGGATCAGTCGCTTAGTTAATTTACTGTTTTAAAATTTATAGAATTATGGACGAAATAATAATAAGAAAGGCAGTAAAAGAAGATTGTCCCCGCATATTAGAACTGGTTCAAGAATTGGCGGTATTTGAAAAAGCGCCCGAAGAGGTGACGGTATCGTTAGAACATTTTACCGAAAGCGGTTTTGGAGTACAACCTGTTTGGTGGGCTTTTGTAGCCGAAGTAAATGGTAAAGTGCAGGCTTTTGCCTTATATTATATTCGTTTCAGCACCTGGAAAGGACAGCGAATGTACCTGGAAGATTTATTGGTAACAGAAGAAATGAGGGGCAAAGGCCTGGGCAAATTATTGTTTGATAAATTAATTGAAGAAGCAAAATCAAAACAATATTCAGGCATGGTTTGGCAGGTGTTGGAATGGAACGAACCTGCTATTAAATTTTACAAAAAATATAATGCTACTATTGATCCGGAGTGGCATAACTGTAGTCTTAGTTTCTAGTAAAAACTATGTCATTTTAAATACAAAAGGCCGGTTGTACGACTGGCCTTTTGTATAAACTATAAATTCTGCTTTTTAGCTAATCCCACTTACTTCAACTTCCTTATTAATTTTTACAACAAGGCCTTGCAATACTTTACCGGGGCCAACCTCGGTAAACTGTGTTGCCCCATCAGCAATCATGGCCTGCACACATTGCGCCCATTTTACAGCACCGGTTAATTGCTCAACCAGGTTCTTTTTAATTTCAGAAGGATTAGTAACAGCCATTGCAACTACGTTTTGGTACACCGGGCACGTAGGCTCATGAAAAGTTATATTGTCTATTGCTTTGGCAAGTTCTTCTTTTGCTGACTCCATTAATGGGCTGTGAAAAGCTCCGCCAACAGGTAATACCAACGCTCTTTTTGCACCGGCTTCTTTCATTTTTACACAAGCATCTTCTATACCTTTTATAGATCCACTGATTACCAACTGGCCGGGACAATTGTAGTTTGCCGGAACCACAACCTCACCTGTTTCATTTTGAACCTGCCTGCATATTTCTTCCGCCTTTGCATCGTCTAAAGCCAATACGGCTGCCATGGTTGAAGGGTTTTGTTCACACGCTTTTTGCATAGCACGAGCCCTTATGATTACGAGGCGTAAAGCATCTTCAAAACTTAAAACACCGTTTGCAACCAATGCCGAAAATTCGCCTAACGAATGACCCGCAACCATATCAGGCTTTGGTTGGTCGAGCATTTTATATGCAATAACTGAATGTAGAAAAATAGCTGGTTGGGTAACATTGGTTTGTTTTAATTCCTCATCGGTTCCACTAAACATTACATCCGATAAACGGAAACCCGCTATTACGTTTGCCTGTTCAAACAACTCCTTTGCA
>JBBSJX010000101.1:0-11203 GCA_038256825.1 Chitinophagales bacterium | reverse complement strand
ATTTAAAAGTGGTTTAGGCTGCAGGTAATTGCTCAATAGGCTAGAATAAGTACAAGTGAATGAACCGCCAGAAGTCGGTCATGAAGTGTTAAATTAATACACTTCCATCAATATATCACAAGTTCTTAATCACTATAAACAGTTACTTCAAGCGGGTCGGTACAATCTGCTAATAGCTGGCTTACAGTTTTTTTTAATATTGGATGTATATACGCTGCCGCAATTTGATTAAGCGGCTCCAATACAAAACGGCGGTGCTGAATTTCGGGGTGGGGAATAATCAGGTTATCTGTTTGTATAATTTCATTATTGAAAAACAGCAGGTCAATATCAATGATGCGTGGACCAAATTTTATTGTGCGTGTTCGCCCAATTTGCGATTCAATTGCAAGTGTTTTGTTTAAAACATCGTGCGCCGAAAGCGGGGTTTGAATGTGCAGCACCTGGTTTAAAAAAGATGGCTGATCCGTAATGCCCCATGCAGCCGTTTCATAAATTTTTGACAATGCTACCAATGAACCAATAGTTTGTTCAATAAGATTACAGGCGAGTTGTAGGTTTGCACGTCGGTCACCTAAATTACCGCCTGTCAATAAAAATATATTATTCATCGGTTGCACATATTCAAAGTCGGTCAAATATCTCTAAATTAGTTTCTACAATTCCCAAAAAAGATGAGAAGTTTTATAAAAATATTTTTTGCCTCCATGTTAGCGTTGATTGTTTTTACATTGGTTGCATTAGTTGTAATAGTAGGTATCGTTAGTGTTGCATCCTCCCCGGGTAAAGTAAAAGTGGGCGATGATGGTGTATTAGTGGTTGATTTGTCCAGGCAATACAAAGAGCAAAAGCAGAGCAATCCATTAGGTGGCCTGGTAGCAAATGCCGACGACATGCCTGGTTTATATACTTTGGTACAATTAATTGATCATGCAAAAACCGATGAATCAATAAAAGGTATTTATATAAAATGTAATGGCAATGCAAATGGTTATGCAGCAAGCGAAGAAATACGTAATGCCTTGCTCAACTTTAAGAAAAGCAAAAAGTTTGTTATTGCTTATGGGGAGATGATTAGCCAGGATGCTTATTATGTTGCTACCGTTGCCGACAAAGTGTATTGTAATCCCAAAGGTATAGTTGAATGGAAAGGGTTATCCTCAACACTGGTGTTTTTTAAAGGCACACTAGAAAAGCTGGATATTAAACCACAGATATTTTACGCGGGTAAATTTAAAAGTGCAACGGAGCCTTTCAGAGAATATAAAATGACCGATGCCAATAGGTTGCAAACATCCGTTTACCTTAACGATTTATACGGTCATATTTTAGAAGCCGCCGCAAAAAAATCTGGAACTGATACCGCTGCCATGCACCGGCTGGCAGATGAACTAACGATACAAACTGCCATTGATGCAGTGAACTATAAATTGATAGATGCTGTAAAGTATGATGATGAAGTAAGAGAAGAAATATTAGCCAGGTTGAACTTAAAGCCTACGGCAAAAATAAACTTTATTAGTACCGGAAAATATGGCCAGGCAGTAGATTTATTTAAAAGCAGTGGTGATAGAATAGCATTGATTATTGCCGAAGGGACCATAATTGACGGCAAAGGAAAAGCCGACCAGGTGGGATCAGAAGATTTTATTGAATTAATTAGAAAAGCCCGTTTGGATAAAAATATTAAAGCCATTGTTTTCAGGGTGAATTCGCCTGGTGGTAGCTCATTAGCCAGCGAGGTAATTTTAAGAGAGTTGTTGCTTGCAAAAAAGGCAAAGCCAGTAGTGGTAAGCTTTGGTGATGTGGCAGCTTCGGGAGGCTATTATATCTCGTGTGGTGCCGATAGTATTTTTGCCCAGCCTAACACTATTACAGGCTCCATTGGTGTTTTTGCCTTAATTCCAAATATGGGTTCCTTTTTTGAAAACAAATTGGGGATGACCTTTGATAGGGTAAAAACGGGACCTTATGCAGATTTAATTTCTATTGACCGCCCGATGAGTGAGGGGGAAAAACGATTTATTCAAAATACAATTGATACTATTTACCACGATTTTAAATCGCGGGTTGCTTCGGGTAGAAAAATGTCAATAGAAAATGTGGACAGCATAGCACAGGGCAGGGTTTGGACGGGGGAGCGAGCTGTTACAATTGGCCTGGTAGATAAATTAGGTAATATACAAGATGCTGTGAATTGTGCTGCCAGGTTAGCAAAACTTACAGATTACAGAATAAAGGAATACCCTGAGAATAAAGGATTTTTAGAAAACCTGTTGAGCAGTTATAGTAGCGATGTTAAGGCGAAAGCTGTAAAAGAAGAAATAGGAGTAGAGCAATATGAACTGTTTCAACGGTTAAAAAACCTGAAGTCAATGTTTTACATACCACAGGCAAGGCTTCCCTTTTCTGTTGAGGTTCGTTAATAATTATAATTGAACTTTAAATAATCGATCATCAAAATAAAATTCAGTTGCTTTTACAAGTTTTATTTTTTTAAAATCTTTATGTAATGGGTTAAGCATAAAGTTTAGTTCTTCTTTTATTACAGCCGAAGGACATTGAAGAAAAAGATGTTCTTTTTTTTGTAAAAATTCGCTTCCAATCCACTTGGTGTAATCAAAATCATGTAGCCAGTTATCTTTTAATTTATTGATACTATACATTGAACTTTCCACGTCGTCTGGAATTTCAATTTTCATAAGCGAAAGCCGTTTTAACGATGTAATATCCAGGGCATTTACCAAAACTTCTAATAAACCAAGCGAAATGGAGCTACTGGTATAAAGTGCTGGTAATCCTTTTTCGTTCCATCGGCCCCCAAATAATCGGGCGCCTTCACCTGACAAATCTTCCTGGAAGCGATGATTACAAAATCTGAATACCATCATGCGTATACACCCTGTTGAATTCTTCCTAATTGATTAATAATGTTTGTAATTCCTTCACTATGGTAAAGCGATTCGAAATCAATTTGTTCGCCTAATATTTCCTTTGGTTTTTTAAGCCAGGCATAAAAAGCATCTTCATCTGTAAAAACATCTAATCCCAAAACAATCATTTTGTCAATTTGCAAAATTCTGTCAACATATAAACCTTCAAAATTTTTGTTGTCTTTGGCATATCGCTGCAAGGTTCTTTCCGAAAGATGTAAAATATTTGACCACTCACTAAGTGTAAAGGGAACCTTATCAGCAACTTTTTTAAATTTATTATAAGAGTAATCAGCTATTATGGGTTGCAGGCGCTTTACCCTGGGATAACTCAGGTACGGCTCTTCAACAATTGAAGGCGGTTGCTCATTTTTATATGGCTTGGGATCATTTTTATCTTTTTTCATCTTATGTCATTTGTCCCCTAAGGTATGACTTTTGTCTTTATATTTTAAATATTTTTCTCAATTAAATATTTTTTAATTATTTATCTTCTATTTAGGTTAGAAAATTCACCCACATTTCTGTTGAAAAAAGCATGTTCTCTGGGTTGATAAATATTATAATAGATTTGCCGCACAACCAAAAATAAATGAACGGTAGGTATAACCAGTTTAGGGCCATGTTTGCTGTAACTAAAGCAAGTTTACGAGCCATACTTCGAAGTCCATCAGCTGTAATATTCAGTTTTGCTTTCCCGCTTATATTCATCCTTATTTTTGGATTTATTGGTGGAGAAGGAAGAGTAGCCTTTAAAATTTCAATGGATAATAAATCTGATACATTGAACCCGGTTTATGGGGCTCTAAAAACGGTATCAGGAATTACGATTGTTCATAAAAGTGATGATGAAACCCGGGAAGACCTGGAAAAAGGCAGGTTGACAGCCGTACTCAATATTGAGAAAAAGGATAACAGCGGAGATGCAAAAATCCCTTATGTTATTCATATTAAAAGTTCGGAATCTGTAAATCCGCAAAATCTGCAGGTACTTAATTCTATTCTCAATTCAATTATTGCAAACCTTAATAAACAAAAATATCCCGATGCACCTACCCTGGCTTTAATAAGCCAGGATATCCAAAAAATACCAGGTCGAAATTTTAGAACGATTGATTTTATATTACCCGGTCAGCTTGGCTTTTCCTTGTTAAGTGCAGGTGTTTTTGGTGTAGCCTTCCTGTTTTTTAACCTCAGGCAGCAACTGGTTTTAAAACGATTTTTTGCAACCCCTATCAAGCGGTCGTATATTGTTTTGGGCGAAGCGCTCAGCAGGGTAATTTTTCAAATGACTACAGCAATAGTAATAATTGGTATTGGAACATTTTTGTTTAAATATACCCTGGTAAATGGTTTTGCAACCTTTTTAGAAATAATGGTTTTAAGCTTTATTTCGCTGGTAGTTTTTATGGGTTTTGGATTTATTGTAAGCGGTCTCGCAAAAAATGAAAGCACTATTCCACCCTTTGCCAATATGTTTACCCTGCCTCAGTTTTTACTTGCAGGAACCTTTTTTTCAATTGATGTTTTTCCCTCATGGTTACAACCTTTTTGCAGGGCATTACCCCTAACACAGTTTAACGATGCTATGCGTAAAATAGCTTTCGAAGGCGCTCATTTAACTGATTGTGGTTTGCAACTAGGCATATTAGCTATTTGGGGAATAGTAATTTACACAGCGGCTATAAAAGTTTTTAAGTGGGAATAATATGAAGATTATAAAATTAGCGGCTATAAGTATTGTTGGATTTTTTTTATTACTCACGGCATTTTCGCTTTTGCTCCCATCAAAAGTTATTATTTCAAGGGCAATCGATATTAATGCGCCATTGGATACCGTATACAATATGGTGAACAATTTAAGCAAATGGCAACTGTGGATGGACAATTACGATTCCACTCCCGCCACCCTTTCGCCCATTACAAGTGGCACCAACGCATCTATAAAAATGGGAATTGTGAAAGTGATCATCAACAATGCCAAACCCAAAAAAATTGAGGCAACGTGGCAATCTGGCGAAAACACGCCGTTGCCCGGTTCATTTAACTTTATTTCAAACGATAATTTTGGACACATAACATTACAATG
Organism: Chitinophagales bacterium; assembly: GCA_038256825.1. Lineage (GTDB taxonomy): Bacteria > Bacteroidota > Bacteroidia > Chitinophagales > Chitinophagaceae > Segetibacter. The sequence continues at coordinate 6,181 of JBBSJX010000101.1, read as the reverse complement.
GCAATTCATTCAAAAAGTAAAATGGTACCCGTGGGAAAAGTTTGCTACCATCGTATCCGATAATGCACTAGGGCCCTACATGGAAAAAAGCCTGGATAATTTAAAAAAGCAGGTGGAATAAAACTATTATTTTAATAGTACAAAATTGCTAACAAACCCCATAATTGCTCAGGATTATAATTGTTTTTTGGTAGCCGGCATTTTGTTTTCATGGTGATCATCGTTGCTACGCTCAGTTCATCGGCATAACAGTATTTTTGCCTTTTTTACATATACTTTAATACGAATCCTTTAAATTATAAATTCAGGTTATAAATAATTATAAGAATTAACGTGGTAACTTTTTCATACTCTTCATCTGTAATACAATATGGCGGCATAATGTATACGGTATTGCCTAAAGGCCGCAGGTAAACCCCGGCATCTAAAGCCATGGTTGTTACAACGTGGCTTAAACTGTTTAAATATTCATCCTTGCCACTTTCTAATTCAAAAGCTATAATGGTACCCAGGCAGCGTATTTGCCTGATGCCTTTTACTTGTTGCAAGGTTGTAGCAAATAACCGGTTGCGGTGGCTAATATGCTCAATGGCTTCTAAGCATGAAGGCTCCTGCAATAAATGTAAACTCGCAACGGCAGCTGCACAGGCAAGTGGATTTGCTGTAAAAGAGTGTCCATGAAAAAAAGTTTTTAATTTATCATCATATAAAAACGCGTCATAAATTTTTTGCGTACAGGCGGTTACACCCAACGCCATGGTTCCACCTGTAAGGCCCTTACTCAGGCAAATAATATCTGGTTGTTCGTTCATATAATAGCTGGCAAATAACTTGCCTGTGCGTCCAAAACCAGTCATCACTTCATCCGCAATGCAAACAATTTCGTGTTTTTTAGCAATGCTGAGTAACTTGTTCATCCAATGCGGGTCATACATTTTCATTCCCCCTGCACCTTGTACCAAAGGTTCGTAAATAAAGGCCGCAATGGAACTCGCATGAGATTCAAGAACATGCTCTAATTCAGTAATATTATTTTCTGTAGGAGTATCAATAAAAATAACTTCAAAAAGTTTGTTGGCAAAGGCTAGTGTAAATACACTTCGGTCACTCAAACTCATAGCGCCAAAAGTATCGCCGTGGTAACTGTTATTAAAAGCCAGTATTTTGTTGCGTTCCTTATTATCCTTGTTCCACCAGTATTGAATAGCCATTTTCAACGCCACCTCTGTTGAAGTGGAACCATTATCAGAATAAAATATCCTGGACATAGGCCCGGGTAACACTTTCAACAATTGTTCTGCAAGTGTTATTGCAGGTTGGTGTGTAAAACCGGCAAAAATTACCTGTTCAAGTGTTTGTGCCTGTTTGTAAATTTCGCTGGCGATGTATGGGTGTGCATGACCATGCAGGGTAACCCACCAACTACTTATGGCATCAATAAACATACTACCATCATCCGCATATAAAAGAGTGCCTTTTCCCTTTACAATGGGTATAGCAGGGGTCATATTTTTTTGGGGGGTAAAGGGATGCCAGATAACTTTTTGGTCGCGTTGTTGTAAATTTTCCATAATTAAAGTGGCCAAAAGTAATGGCTATTTTTTATTTATCCCTGCTATAAAAATTAAAGCTCTTTAAAACTAAAAGGTTATAAGTCCCTGCCAGATAAACAGGTTTTGAGGCACCATTTTTGAAATATTATTCCAAAAACTACCTTATGTCTAATATAATAAAATCATTAAAGCACAAAATTTCGGATGCCTCATCGTTTAAAACAAAGGAAGAGGTAAATAAGCAGATTGAGGATAACATTAATTATTATAGTGTTGAATCGGAAGCAGCAATAAAGGATCACATAAATGATCTGGATGCTGAATGGGATGTAGAAAGTGCAGTAGAGTTAAATGTAGCCATTGCTTCGTTTTCGGGATTGATTTTGGCTGCCGCTTTTAATAAAAAATGGTTGGTGGTTCCTGCTTTAGCTGCCGGCTTTCTTGCCCGTTATGCTTTAAGAGGCGGATCTGAAAGAATGCATTTTGGAGGCTTACGTTCCCGCAGAGAAATTGCCCGGGAAAAATATGGATTGCAGGAAGTTGTAAAGAAGGGAGTTAAACGAGTTGAGCAATTTTAAGCCAATTTTTTTTAATTTAATGTTGTTGCGGTGCGCAATACAGTACAAGAGTGCGACGCAACGGAAGCCTCATAAAGTTATAATGACGGGTTCAAAAAAATTTTTAAAATAATGAGCTGGTTACTTTTACCGGCTCATTTTTTTAACCAAACAAATCGCTGCTTAAATAACGATCTCCGCGATCGCATGCAATAAAAACAATTACACCTTCCTCTAATTCAGCAGCCAATTTAAAGGCTGCCGTGGCCGCACCGCCGCTACTCATTCCTGCAAAAATGCCTTCAGTTTTTGCAAGTTTGCGAGTCATGTCGGTTGCTTCATTCTGCGAAATATCTATAATTCTATCCACCCGATTTGGATCAAATATTTTAGGAAGGTATTCCTTTGGCCATCGCCTGATGCCGGGAATAGAAGATTCTTCGGTGGGTTGGCAACCGATAATTTGTATGTCAGGATTTTGTTCTTTTAAAAACATGGATGTGCCCATGATGGTGCCAGTGGTACCCATAGAACTCACAAAATGTGTAATACCTTTCTGAGTGTCGCGCCAAAGTTCGGGGCCGGTAGTTTTGTAATGTGCAAGGTAATTATCGGGATTGGCGAACTGGTTTAATAAAAAATATTCTCCGGTAGCAGCTTTTTCTTCTGCATAGTCGCGACAGATTTCAATACTATCCAGCAGGGTTACTTTTGCGCCAAAAGCTTCCATTGTCAGCACCCTTTCGCGTGTGGAGGAGGATGGTAAAGCCAGCTCGATTTGTATGTTAAATAATTTTGCAATCAATGCCATGGCAATACCGGTATTGCCACTGGTTGCCTCAATTAATTTGGTGTCTTTGGTAACATCGCCCCGCTCAATGGCGCTTTGAATCATATTTAATGCAGGCCGATCCTTTACACTGCCCCCTGGGTTGTTACCTTCTAATTTGGCGTATACGGTAACTTTAGGATTGGGGTTTAAATGAAGAATTTGAACCATGGGGGTGTTGCCCACTGTATCTAAAATACCTGCCATAATTTTTAAATTAATATTTTTCTTTCAGTTACGGTTACTTCGGCATTGTGGTAAACCAGCGATCCTGGCTGAACACTTTTTGTGAGCCACACATTGCCACCAATAACACTATGATGCCCAATTACGGTATCACCACCTAAAATAGTGGCGCCGGAATAAATGACTACGTGATCTTGTACTGTTGGATGGCGCTTGGTGTAGGCCATACTTTTGTCGACACTTAAAGCGCCTAATGTTACACCCTGGTATAGTTTAACATGTTTGCCAATGGTAGTAGTTTCTCCAATTACAATACCGGTTCCATGATCTATATGAAAATGCTCAGCTATTTGGGCTGCGGGGTGAATATCAATACCCGTTTGCGAATGAGCAAACTCAGTAAGTATGCGTGGCAGTAAAGGAACATTGAGGTTATGTAAGGAATGTGCAATGCGGTAATAGCATAAAGCATAAAATCCCGGGTAAGCCCTAATCACTTCAAACCTGTTGCGTGCTGCGGGATCGCCATTTAAAATCGCCTCTACGTCGGTATTAAGCACCGCGTAAATATCGGGTAACTCATTAAAAAACTGTTTGGAGGTTAGTTCGTTATTACAGTCCCAACAGGCCTTTGTGCCGTTTAGTATATTGGTAAGATCAATTTGCAGTTTTTTAAATTCTCCACTTATTGCTGCAATAGAAGAGTAGGATCTTATGGATAACTCGGGATATAGCAAAGAAATAACGCTAAAGGCCCATGAAGAAATAATTTCATTGTTTGGTACGGGTTCCTTAAGCTGTTGCTTTGAAAATAAATTTTCGTAAAAGCGTTCATTCATTACAATGTAAATTTTCTTTTGGTAACCTAAAACTTCAAAATTAAAGATTTAGTTAGGGTGCGGTTGTAAAAATGCTGAATTTATATTTTGATTACCATTTAGACTACCCGGACAAAAACATGTTTATGTATATAGGCAAGAAAAAGTTTAATCCTGGAGATAAATGAGTTCGAATTGTTTTTCTTCAGGGATCAACCATTTCTCCTCAGCATTCTTAATTTTTTTAAGATTTTTTCTGCTGGAATCCATGCCAATGGTAGCAGCAATCCCGTTTAAGGAAATTTGAAGCAGATAGTTAAAGAATGATTTTTCCTCAATTCTATTGGTAAATATGATAGCTGTTTTATGAGTGTTCTTATTTTTTATAATAAAGGTATTTGCAAGAAAACTTACAATTTTATTCTTCAACCCTGATTTATTTTCGTTACCATTTCGTACAAATTTTATAAGCAGTCCGTTATAAAACAGGTTCATTTTGCCCCGGGCAAATAAATCGCTTGCCATTACGCTCATGTGTAAGGAATCTACATTGCCCCGGGCTATTTTAATATTTGCTAATGGCACCGTTAATGGGTTTATAATATCCATGCTAAAAGGCTTCATGCGAAGATCTAAAAGGAAAGTAGACAGACTATCTATGTATGCTTCTTTAACCTTTAAATTCAATGGAGCTTTGTCCATAAAAAGAGCATCCAAATTAACATAGAATGAATCGGCGGGTTCAACTTTATTGTTTTTGATGTTATTTATTGATCCATTGATTTTACTAAAAAACAAGGAGCCTTCCTTTCTTGTTTTTTTTGTTTTCTCAGTATACCTCACTTCTCCATCAGTAAAATTTATGTTATTTACCGATAGTGGAATACCAATATTTCTTATTGATTCTGCTGGGAAACGCTTGATTGTCTGAGGCCCATCTTCTGGTTTTTTGTCGCGGTAAATGTTTATTACAGGATTTGTAATATTTAGGTTGTCGCCAACAATCGCCGTGTCGGTTTTAAACTTCTCCAGGTTGAAACCTGTAAAATTTACAGCCCCTGTTTTAAATGTTAAATAGTCTGTTTGATACGGAGTGGTGGCAATGGTAAGTTGCTGCGATTTATAAGGCCGGTAAATAAACGAATCAAGGCTTAATGTTTTTTTCTTGTTGTCGTATTGGGTATTAAACCAGGCTATTGTTTTAATGCTATCAATGTATTGCCCGCTGGTTGTTTGTATCCAGGAGCTGTCGTTATTCTTAAATGGGTTAAATCCAATAATGTTTCCCGATGTTAATAAAATATTACCTATTGCCACTTCATCAATTATAAGTTTATTGTTTTGCTTGCCAATTACAAGGCTGTCAATATTTTTTAAATTAATCCTGTCAATAAATGCGCTCCAATTAGGCTTTCCGTTTTCATTGTAGTGGTGAACATTTTTTAATTGTAATTGAACCTTACCGTTGGATAATCCAAAAGTTTGTTTAGGTGTTTGTTCAAAACGCGCTGCGGAAATATTGAGTGAAATTTTTGAAATATCTAAACTTCCATTTTTGATAACTAAATCCTGGAGTTTAATCTCACTGCTATCGGTAGGTGGCAGGTGAAAATAAGTGACCGAATCGTGGTTGTAATTTGTAATGGTAATGCCTGGTTTAATAAAAGAAAGCTGGTCAATTTTTATAGATGGATTTTGTGCCGGCAAAGTATCTTCAGCGGTATAATTGTTTCGCTTCGTCATAATTACTAATGGTGATAATGCCTGGATATTATTCACATAATAATTGCCAGCAAGAAACGCATTGATATTGGCGGTGAAATTTATCCGTGGGGATTCTACAATAAGGGAGTCTTCATTAGCTACTTTTTGCAGATTTAATTGTTTAAAATAAGAAGTTTCGTTTTGTGCTACCTGGTATTCATCAATAATAGCGTACAGCGTTTTGTTTTCAAAAAGCATATCCTTTCCTTTAACAAATAACTCCTCTGCTTTAAACGGTTGTCCGCCTATTTTTACTATGGAAGCTGCTTTTAATAAATCAATGGAACTGGATAGTCCGCCATTGGTGTTCAGCATTTTTACATGGGTGTTTTTGCCGGACACATTTTTAAAAACCAGTCTTCCCTGGTCATCTTTTAAAGTGTTGGCTGTTTTTTGCGTATTGATAAATATAGATGCATTATTCCACCGTATTCCATCTGCAAAAATATTGCTTGCCTCATCTTTTAATAACAT
>JBBSJX010000100.1:0-11256 GCA_038256825.1 Chitinophagales bacterium | reverse complement strand
CAGCAGCTTGTTCAGTTTCGATATTTCAGCCATACAAAACAGCCATGCCCCTGCCAATCGTTTAACACCCAATGGCTTTAATGGCGAGGAAGCCTGCACCTTAATGCAGTTTGCCGGTATGAGCCCGGTGGTAAGTAGTATTGGTATTTATGGGTACCTGCCTTCGCAGGATGTTCACGACCTCACAGCCATCCAAATTTCGCACATGCTCTGGTATTTAATGGACGGCATAAGCAAAGGAAAAATGGAATCGAAACTGGAAGAGCGCGACAACTTTAACGAGTTCAGGCTTGCCTTTGCCGAAATAGAAACCACCTTTTTACAAAGTAAAAAAACCGGCCGCTGGTGGATGGAAGTACCCGATGGCAAAATGATTGCCTGTAGTCATTTTGATTATATAACCGCCTCAAAAAACGATATTCCCGAAAGATGGTTAAGGGCTGCCGAAAGGCAATAAAGCTTATTGAAAGTTCATGTATTAATTGACATAATAAATTTTATGTACCGGGCTTTTTACAACTATTAAGCTTTACTTGCGTCGCACTCTTGTACTGCATATCGTTTTGCAGCAACAACTTTCAATTGTATCAACCCCGGAAAATATAAAGTTTATTTTCACCCGGCAAACTTTAAAACATTCCTTACTTTAACCAGCAACGCAATCAGTTTATCATGGCAAAATATAGCTGCATCCTTCTTACATTTTTTATAGCAATACTATCTTCCTGTTCAACCCAACAAATGATTGCAAAGCAGGCAGGTAAAAGCATGCTCCATAAACAAGCGTTTGCTCCTGCCCATGTTGGTATAACGGTGTTTGACCCTGAGGCAAATAAATATATATACAATCACAATGGCGATAAATTATTTATACCTGCCAGCAATACCAAGTTGTTTTCATTATATGCCGGGCTGAAGTATTTGGGCGATAGCATCATTGGTGCCCGTTACCGCATTATCGACACCACAATTCAAATTGAAACTTCCGGCGATCCTACTTTTTTGCACCCCGATTTTGCAAACCAGCCTTTGTATAATTTTTTAAACCAACCTCGTTTTAAAAAAATAGAATTACATACTTCTTTTGCCGCAAAGCCCTTGGGTAGGGGATGGGCCTGGGATGATTATGCAGAAGATTATATGGCCGAACGGGATCCTTTTCCCATGTACGGCAACCTGGCCACATTCACATATAAAAACGACATTTTAACTACTGTACCCAGTTTGCCTGTTGCAGGAAAACCTGAAAAAAACCAACCCTGGAATGTTAGCCGCAACCTGGGTGGTCACTTTTTTATTATTCAAAATGGAAAGGGGAATACTGTACCAACCAAACAATTAACCATTGCAATGGAATCAGGTGCATTTGCCAGTCGCTTACTGGCCGATACTTTGCACAAAGATGTAACAGATATTGAAACAGCCTTACATCTAAATGATGCACTGGTTTTGTATTCTCAACCCAAAGATTCGCTGTTTAAAATAATGATGCATCGCAGCGACAACTTTTTTGCGGAGCAAACACTTTTAATGGCAAGCAACGAAAGGCTGGGTATTATGAGCGATAGCAGGATGATTGATACTTTGCTAAAAACCGATTTAAAAGCGTTACCGCAGCAACCAAAATGGGTAGATGGCAGTGGCCTGAGCCGCTACAATCTTTTTTCGCCACAGGATTTTGTTTGGCTACTCAATAAGCTTAAAACTGAAAATAATTTTGAGCGCTTAAAAGTTATATTGCCAACGGGTAACGAGGGAACTTTAAAAGGATTGTACATTAACAACCAGGGAAATATTTTTGCAAAAACCGGAACGCTAAGCAATACCGTAGCGTTGAGTGGCTATTTAATTACTCAAAAAAATAAAACACTTTTATTTTCTGTTTTAATAAATAACCACCAAAGCACTGCTTCCCTTATTAGAAAGGGCATAGAAGATTTTTTAACCCGGCTTATTGAAAAGTACTAAACGGATTTTAGCAAAGTGTAATTAAATCAATTTGTGTCCTTCCTCAAACGCCTGTAAGTATTTGGCTATATAATATTCTTTAAATTTTAGTTTGTATTGCATTATAAACCGCGGATGTGCCAGCGGAATAATTTTTTTAAACAGGCTGTGTTCGTTATTAAACTTATTGAGAAACTTATAATTAGCCCCTTCTCCCAAACAATAAGCTACTGAATTATTTCCCCATTGTAATTGTTTTTGAAAACAGTTTTTTGCAAAAGGTTTTATGGTTTCAGCCAAAATTTTATCATCATAATAGTTCAGGTTTTTACCGTTTCGGGTAAACCCAAGTGGGCTGATGGAGGTATAATAAAACCTGCTGTAAAAAGCGTTCACCCCGCCAAAAGCATCTATCATATCGTAAATAAAAACACTGGAGAGTTCTTGCCGGGGCACCCAGGTATTCTGAATGTTGCATTTGCTTTTTAACCTTATAGGATCAGTAAAAGGAATGCCCGTTATACCACCACCAAACCTGCCGGGATTAATTCCGATAATAAAATCACGGCGATGGTCATCATTATAAAACCGGGTATAAAATTCCTGGCAAACCCGCTGCGTTTCAGCATCCGCAAACGGATTCATTACTTCTACCCCTGCAGATAAGGGAAAAGTAAATTTTAGATTAAATAAAAAGGAAATTATTTGGGCTGCCGTTGTCAAGAAAATAATCTTTATTTATTCAATTTTATAATTGGGAAAAGCTATACTCAACCCTATTTTTTACCAGGAAGCATTTTTAACTCAACAGTATTTTTAGTAAGTAATGATTGAACAAGCATGATAATAAAGAGTATTGCCAGTAATATAATTGCATTGGATACAAGCTGGTTTGGAATAGAGACATGGAAAAACCTTTCAGCATAATGATTTAAAAAATTGCCTTCATATTTATTCCCTCCTCCCAATTCTCTTAAATAATTTTCAGCATAAGTAAGCGGGCAAACCCCTGTTGTAAAATGACATATGCCGGCAATACTTAAAATGCCCAACTGTATTTTTAAATACCATTTTGGAATAATTTTTATAAAAAAAACGATTGGTATCGACAGTAAATATAGCGCTACAGCCAGGTGAATACAAGCAATAATATTTGCTAAAAATTGATAATAGTTGAGCATGGCAGGTAAGGTAACACTTTGTTTAAAATTGAGAAAGTATCGGCATAAATTTTAATAGCTCCTGATTTTTTAATTGTACAAGCATGCGAACCGTCAGTAGTCGGTCAAGCTCCAGGTAAAGCTGAATGAAATTACAGGAGCTGGCTAACCAAAAAAATATATAATATAGAATTTTTTAAAGGTTGCATAGTCTCTACAGGATGTTACTTTTGTACTTAAGATCTAATATTATTTACCATTGATAAGGTATTGTGAAATAGTGAAAATGGATATAATTCTATGGGTTAACCTGTTTTGATTAAGTTATAACACAACTTTTAACTCCATAAAATAAACCATTATGAAAAAATTCCTCTTTATTCCGCTGTTATGTATGTTTCAAATTGGGTTTACACAATCGGTTGGTATTGGCACAACCACTCCAAACAGCTCATCGGTTCTTGATTTAGGGCCAAGTGGGAAACCACTCATTCTTCCACGACTAAGTACTTCTGAAATGAATTCAGTAAATAGTAATGCCCAGGGAATGATTATTTACAATACGGATGAACAGCAATTATACGGTTATATGCGCTACCGCAGCTCTTTCTTTATAGGTCAATCTAATTTTAGGTGGCAACCCATTTCAACAGGTCCACGAATGTTAGCGTGGGGAGTTGTGGACAGTTTTGGAACCGAGATTAATGGTGGCAATACCCATACTGTTACGTGGGATCAAACCAACAACTGGTACCGCATGAGCCTTACCAATCCTCATAAATATTATAAAGACAGTATGTTGCTCCTAATTACCGCCGTTGGGAATGGCACGTGGGACCAGGTGGTATCTACCGGGGAGTTAATTGAAAACAGTGCCCGACTGGCCAGTATTAAATTTACAGACGTCTCTCGAATAGCTTCAGGATATTCTTCATTAAATAGCCGCCGCCGTAGTGGGTTTCATTTTGTTTTATACGACATGCGGAAAGACCCTTATTGATATCTGGTTGCCAAGATAGCTATTAGGTTAATGCGCTTTCAACCATTTCTCTCCACTACTTATTTATTGCATTAAAAGATGATTGGGTTTATGATCTTCCTCAAACAAAGGTTACGTCAAACATTCATTCATCAAATCGGCAGATTCAATGGACAAAATAAGGACTTATTCAATCCACTCTTTTTAAAGGAGCCGGATTATTAATTTTTAAAATAATTTAATCTTTTTATAGATAATTGCATATCTGTAATTACATTCAAAACTGTAAAATATACACCAAAACAATAATTTATTTAAACATTATTCGTTTAAATGCTTAATCACATCTTTTACATAAATGTTCAGCAGAAAGGCTTTCCAGGTTATATCGATAACTGTTATTATTTTACTTCCCCTTTTTATAACCTCGGGCATTTATGCCCAGTTAACTGCCGGTTTTACAACTGATAAAACAGGCGGTTGCTCACCCTTAACCATATCATTTACCAATACCACTGCAGGTGCTTCAGCAGCAGCAACTTACCAGTGGGATTTAGGGAATGGCAATACTTCCACGTTAAAAAATCCCGGTGGCACTTATCGCGAAGAAAAAACATATTCAATTACGCTTACCGTTAAAGATGGAGCGCAGACATCGGTAAAAACCCAGCAGGTTACCGTTTATAAACCACCCACAGTAAATTTTTCACCGTCAGTAATTAAAGGATGTGCGCCGTTGGTAGTAAATTTTACAGCTAACGCTACGCCCGGCGATGGTATCATTGAAAGTTATTTCTGGGATTTTGGAGATGGAAGTACCCAGTCAACTGCATCGGCCCAGCAAAGCCATACATACAATTTTCCTCAAAAATCAACGGTAAGTTTAACGGTTAAAAATAATTACGGTTGTTACACTACCCTTTCAAAACCTGGATTGATAGAAGTGGTGCCCGGTATTAACGCGGCGTTTGAAGCAGATAAAACCGTTTTGTGTAAAACAGGTGATGCAGTAAAGTTCAGTAACAGCAGCACCGGCCCAACAGACATTACCTGGCTATGGGATTTTGGTGATGGCGCAACTTCAACTGAAAAAGAACCGCTACATGTTTTCAATAAAAAAGGCATTTTCCCGGTAAAACTTTCTGTAATCAGTGCGTCAGGCTGTACAAACAGCCAAACAAAAGCTGCGTATATAAATGTGGCCAATTTTTCAAGTGACATTGTTGTTCCAAACCTTATTTGTCAAAATACCAACCTTAACTTCTCTAGTAACAGCAGTCCTAACCCAACCAACTCAAGTTGGTATGTTGATGACAGGCTGATTTATTATACCAACAGTAGTTTGCAATATAATTTTTACGACGAAGGTACCCATACGGTAAAACTGGTAAATACATTTGGCACCTGCCAGCTAGAGGTTATCAAAAGCTTTGTGGTGAAACCTGCACCTAAACTAACCGGGTTTGTTGTTGATATGGGTGGTGCATGCGGAGCGCCCCTGAATGTTAAACTTAAAGACACCAGTGCGACAGCGGTTAAATGGGCATGGAGTTATTATTATCCTTACAACACAAATTTTTCAACTATAAAAGAACCGGAAATAGCCGTTGACCGCGATGGCAGTTTTGATGTACGCCTAAGCATAACCGATGCTGTTGGATGCTCAACCGCTGTTTCAAAATATATAACAGTTGCCAGGCCAAATATATATATCTATGCTGTTGGGGTTAACGGATTTTACTGGACCGGTTGCGAAGACATGACTATAAAATTCGCCTCATCAGAAAGCGACCAGATCAGCGATTACAAATGGAATTTTGGAGATGGCGGAACTTCTACTGAAGCGCAGCCAGTTCACGCTTTTACCAAAGCTGGTAATTATACAGTGAAGGTTGATTATACCACTAAAGCCGGTTGCAAGGGCACTGCTATTTATAGTACATCCGTTGAAGTTTATAAAAAACCCAAAGCAGACTTTACTTCCGCCAACGGTACAACTATCTGTGGAAATAAACCCACAACCTTTAATGCCGTTTATGGAGCTAACAATCCGGTTACCGGTTTTTATTGGAAAGTTGATGATATAGCTACATATAATGGAAACTACAATGGTTCAGTTTTCACACATAAGTTTACAAAAGACACCACTTTTACTATAACACTAATTGTAAATAATGGTGGCTGCCGCGATACCATAGTTAAAACCAATTATATAACGGTGCTGCCTCCGTTTCCTAAAATAGGACAAATAACAAATACGTGCGACGATACAAGAGGACTTGTAACTATTAAAGATGAAACTACCAAAGCACTGCAATGGAAATGGAATTTTGGTGATGGAACTACAGCACTCACCTATAACGATGCCCAGGCAAATGTTCAACACCTCTATACCAAAAGCGGCAAATATAAAGTTGTACTAGCTGCTACCAACGGGGCGTGTACAGTTAAAGATTCCGTTACGGCTTATGCTTATTTAAAACAAAAACCAACAGCCACTGCTACACAAACAGAAATCTGTGCAAGCAGCAACCTATCCCTCACGGTCGCCAACATGGATGACATCAGCTTTCTCGACTACTATTATTATTATTATGGTATCGGTTTAAGTAAGACGGAGTATAGAGACGGTACGAACTTTAACGGATATCATACAGGTTCTTCCTACTACACTACTCCTTTTAATATATCCTTTCAAAACCTGGAAGCCGGCAAAAAAGACATGCGGTTGATTTTTTTAACTACATACTTTAATTGTTACGACACCTCTAATTATGTTCCTTTAAAAATTAAGGGACCTATAGCAGGGTATGAAATTAAAAACAACAATAGCTGCTTTAAAACTCCGCTCGTTTTTCAGGACACATCTAAAAGCAATTCTACTCCTATTACTAAATGGGAGTGGAATTTTGGTAACGGAGCAACACAAAGTGTTACAAATAACAAACCCATTACGGTCAGCTACAATACACCCGGATCATACTACACCCAACTAAAGGTTACCGATGCCGACGGATGTACGAATACAAGCTTTGGCTATTACCAACAATATGCTGTAGTTACCGGCCCCAGCGCTGCTTTTTCCTATAGCCCAACAAGTATTCAGCCGGGGGCCACGGTAAATTTTTATAACAATACCAACAATTACAATAGCTACAACACACAATACCAATGGGTATTTAAAGATGGAACTACCTACAACACTTATAATGCTACGAAGTATTACCCCGCCACAGGAACGGATACGGTAAAACTTATTGCTAAAAATCTTGAATCAACCTGTATTGATACGGCCATAAAGGTGATCACCATAAAAAATGTAAACGCTGCTTTTACTTACACCAGCTCCTACATCAACAACAACAGTTGCCCACCTGTAATTATAAAGTTTACCAATACCTCGGCAAACTTTACAAAAGTGTCGTGGGATTTTGGGGACGGCAGCCGGACGGATAACCAAAACTTTCCCAGCCACACCTATTACAAACCCGGTGTGTATATGGTAACGTTATATGCTACTTCATCAACAAACGTTACAGATTCTATTGTTGACTCAGTAATAGTAAAAGGACCTTATGCAATTGTAAAGGCCGACCGGCTTAGCGGCTGCGGTTCGCAGGAAATTACCCTATCGGCCGAGGTAAGAAATGCCACATCGTACACATGGGATTTTGCCGATGGCGAACTGAAAGATACAAGGGACACTTTTGCAGTACATACTTACACCGTTCCAGGCATTTATACGCCTTCCTTAATTTTAAAAGATGCCGGTGGCTGCTCGGGCACCTCCGACCTTCCCGACAAAATAGTAATAGATACACTCGATATCAGTTTTAATAAAACGCCTCAACAGGTGTGCGACTCTGCATTTGTACAATTTAATCCTGTAGTTAAAAGCCTGGCTGCCGATCAGATGCAGCAAAGCCTGCAATACCATTGGAATTTTGGAACAGGCAACATTGCCGATACAGCCGAAACACCAACCCCCGTTTTTTATTTTAATAAGCCGGGCAAATACCCGGTTAACCTCACTGTAATTTCGCCCTACGGTTGTGTAAAGCAAAAAACAGATACGCTTTATGTTATTCAGAAAGCCAAAGCATCCATTGCCGGTCCTGCTGAAATTTGTGCGCAAAGCAATGCCCTGTTCACTGGTTCGGCAACACTTAATACAGGCATTGGCTGGTCGTGGAGTTTTGGTAATGGCAATAGCAGCAACGTTAAAAATCCTGGCGGGCAGTTATACTATAGTAGCGGTACAGTTCAGGTGCGGTTGATTACCAATAATAGTGGTTGTTACGATACTGCCGTTCAAAATCTTATGGTGCATGCAAAACCCACTATCAATTTATCACCAAAAAACCCAACTGTTTGCCTGGGTAAATCCATACAGTTAATCGCCGGCGGAGGCGTATCTTATCAATGGAACAATAATACCGGTTTAAACAATTATACTATTGCCAACCCGGTAGCCAGTCCAGCGGTTTCTACCCAATACATTGTAGAAGCCACCAACAGTTTTGGATGTAAAAACAAAGACACCAGCATGGTAAACATTGCGGGACCTTTTAAAATTAAAGTACCTGCCGACACCTTTGTGTGTCGCGGCAATAGCGCCCAATTATATGCAACCGGGGCAACTTCCTATAAATGGATAGGCAATACCGCCGGGATTAGCAACCCTGCTATTGCCAACCCCGTGGCTACACCTTTAACCGCCACTGTGTACTCGGTTGTTGGTTATGATGTCTACCAATGTTTTACCGATACGGCTATTGTTAAAATTGGTGTACAATCGTTCCCCACGGTTAGTGCCGGACCCGATATCGAAGCGCAAACAGGTTCCGAAGTTCCCTTACAGGCTACGGGAAGCAGCGATGTGATTAGTTATAGCTGGTCGCCGGCCGATTATTTAAGTTGCACCAATTGTCCATCGCCGGTGAGCAATCCCCGTAGCGAAATTTCCTATATTGTAAAAGCCGCCAATAGGTATGGATGTGCAGTAAGCGATACGGTAAACATTAAATTGGTTTGTGCCCAGGGTAAAGTGTATATACCTACAGCGTTTACACCAAACAAAGATTTTAAAAATGATGTTTTTTACCTGAAGGGTAGTGGCGTAAAACAGGTAAACTTTTTAAAGATTTACAATAGGGCCGGGCAGGTCGTGATTGAGCGCAGCCACTTTAATTTAAACGATCCTTCGTCAGGTTGGAATGGTACACAGGGCAGCTACGAAGTATCGAGTGGTACCTATGTTTATTTTACCGAAATGATTTGCGACACCGGTGAAGTATTTTCTTTTAAGGGAACCGTTGTGGTGATTAAATAAATGATTAATAAAGGAATTGAATAGTTTTTAATTTTTTTGCTCCGGCAGTAGGAATGCTATTCATCATTGTTGTGTCACTCACTTGTACGGTAGTGGTTTAAGGAGCAAACGGGCCGTAAATAATACGGTTATTATTCTTTTGATCAACATCAGTAGATTGGAAGCTACTCAATAGCAATACCATGATGTAGAAAAAATTTAAATAGCCCATCTCAATACGAGACGAGTATTAAAAACAAGCAAAGCAACAAATTTTAAAGCTGTTCGGCAACGGGCGGCTTTTTATTGTCGTTAAGCAAATATTAATAATTTAAGAGGAAAGTAATGAGAAGGATTTGGCCAAAGCCATTCAGCCAGGGAATTGTACAAGATGAAAAACAAATCAGCACATTGTTATGTGCAGTAAAATTAAAACGGCTAAGTTACTTTCAGTCTCGGCGACTTTTTCACCGTAACTTTAGTAAAATTGTCGCAAATGGCTAATTTAAAAAAACCCTCCGTAAAAAGTATTTATAATGCTGCAAAGGATTCGAAATTTGGAAGAAAGGGCTTAGCAACCAAAAGCATATCAAAAAAAAGTGCTTTGAAAACAGGTATTGAGAAATGGTTTGGAACAGAAAGCGGGTATGATAATGAAATTGTATCTGATTTTGATATCATAAATGCCGGGCAAAATGGCATTACCAAAGGGGCTATAGATAACCTGGCTACACATTTAGGCGTCAATCGTAAAAGCATGGCCGAAGATATTTTATCATTGTCTGTAAAAACGCTGGAAAGAAAAGACAAGAATACTCTATTGGATAAAAGAACCTCATCGCATGCACTGGAGATTGCTAAAGTAATGCAACATGGCTATGCCGTTTTTGAGGACGAAGAAAAAGTACGGTTTTGGGTAAACGATCCAAATAAAGCATTAGAAGGAAAAAAGCCGGTTGAACTTTTTGATACTTTAACCGGTTTGAGTATGGTGAACGATATATTAACAAGGATAGAAGAAGGCGTGTATTCATAGAGGATTGTTATGATAGTTTACCGCATTGTAAAATCAAAAACAAGAACAAAAGATTTGAGCGGAACCGGGGCTTTTAGATCTGGTGGCCGCTGGAATAGCAAAGGAACCTATATGGTGTACACAAGTGAGACCAGTTCGCTGGCGTATCTTGAAACACTGGTGCATTTTGATGATACGATTTATCCTCCACATCTTTTTATCATGAAAATTGAGGTTGACGACCAGCAACCTATATATACACTTCCCGAAAAAGATTATCCCAAACAATGGAAGCGCCCCGGACTTTTAAAAAACCAGGCTATTGGCGATTCTTTTATGCTCAAACAACAACATCTCGGTATTAAAGTAAAATCAGCTATTAACAATTTAGAGCACAATTATTTACTCAATCCGGTGTATCCCCGATTTTACGATTACGTTATAATCAAAAGTGTCACCGAAATTTTGATTGACGGCAGGTTAATTTACTGAGTAGATTCCAAATTAAAACAGGCTAAAAAAATGATATTTTTATGAAAACATAACTATGGGAATTAGTATATGCAGATTACCAGCGTCCTAATGTTGAAAATTAAGGTCCTTTGAAATTATTGCTAGATAAGGGTTTGCTACGATTTGGAGGTTCAAACGATTTGATCTGAAAAGTGATTTATTCTACTATGACAATCCGACATATTTTGTTGGATGAACAACGGAAAATATTTATTCGCTCAGGTGATTTCGCTTCTTCCTGTCAATGATTTTATTAAATGTGTGAAGAAATACAATGGCAATTACAAAGTGCATCACTTCACTTGCTGGCACCAATTGATGTGCATGCTCT
>JBBSJX010000099.1:0-11319 GCA_038256825.1 Chitinophagales bacterium | reverse complement strand
CACTTTTCTTATTACAGGCGATTTTAGAAGGCAGGCCGAAATTATTTATAAGCTTGAATGGGTTACAGATGCTACTATACCAAGCCTTGCAAACTACTTTGATGCAAGCGGTTATAATACCGAAGTAACCGATGATTTACTAATAGCCAGGGGACCAGAAAATATACTGCTGCACCTACATTCAACACAGGCTGATCAATTACAAAGCAAACTTTTTTATACTACGGGCAGCAATGATTTTTTAGCAGGCTGGAACCAGCATTTTACCGATTCAACTGCTAAAAACATTGCTTCGGAAGAAACACTATTTGCTAACAATAAGGTGGCATTTATCCCACCGTATTTACGCGAAACCAAAGAGATCATTAGAAAAGCAATTAACCAAAACATTCCGCAGGTATTGCAAACAAGCGACATCAAAGGCATTATACATAGCCACAGTAACTGGAGCGATGGAAGCCATACAATTGAGGAAATGGCGAAGGGTGCTATTGCAAAAGGTTTGGAATACCTTGTTATCAGCGATCACTCAAAGTCGGCATTTTATGCAAATGGTTTGTTCCCCGATCGTTTAAAAGCGCAGCACCAATTGATTGATGAATTAAACGAACAGCTAAAGCCCTTTCATATTTTTAAAAGTATAGAGTCGGATATTTTAAATGATGGCAGCCTGGATTATGATGATGAGGTACTGGCATCATTCGATCTCGTGATTACATCTGTTCACTCTAATTTAAAAATGACGGAAGATAAAGCAATGAGCCGTTTACTAAAGGCCATTGCCAATCCATATACTACCATCCTAGGCCACATGACGGGTCGTCTTTTGCTGAGCCGCAACGGCTACCCGGTTAACTACCAGCAAATCATTGAGGCGTGTGCGCAACACAATGTTGTCATCGAGCTCAATGCACACCCCCGCAGGCTTGATATGGACTGGAGGTGGATTGACAAAGCTGTTGAAAAAGGGGTCCTTATTTCAATTGATCCGGATGCACATGCCGTAGATGCTTTTGATGATATACGCTATGGTGTGTTGGCCGCACAAAAAGGTGGCCTTACTAAAGAGCAAAATTTAAGCAGTTTTAACTTAGCGCAATTCCAGAATTTTTTAAGTGAACAACGCAGTAAGAGAACATAATTCTTTTTTTACTTTTTACTTTTTACTTTTTACTTTTTTATTTACCAGCATTTGTTCATTAGGCAACATCGTTGTGTCACTCACTTGTGCAATTATTACTTATGGCATCGGTCATTAATAGTTATAAAATTCTGCAATAAGCTCCATAGCATTACCAATTGTACAAGAGTGCGACGCAACAAAAGTTTCATAGTTAAGTAATGCCGGCTACATAAAAATATTTACTTTAAAAAGGCTCCTGCACCAAAGGAAAGGTTACATAAAAAGTAGTGCCTTCATCCTGCTTTGTAGTAAACCAGATTTTACCATGGGCCTTTTCAACAATTCCTTTTGATATGGCAAGGCCAAGCCCGGTACCGGATGATTTTGTAGTAAAGTTTGGAATAAAAATTTTGTCTTTCATTTCTTCACTTATTCCGGTACCCTCATCACTAATACTAACCAGTAATTGGTCGCCTGTAATATTTTGACTTATCGTTATGGTAGCCTTTTGATGTTCGGCCGAAGCCTCAATGGCATTTTGTAATAAGTTGGTAAATAACCGGTTTACCTGCGTTTTATCGGCCTTTATGTATGCAGGATGATCCAGCTTTTTCCACTTAATATTAATGACATCGTTGGAGCTGTATAAAACCATTAACGACCCCAGCACATCGTTTACATTAAACACTTCGTCAACAACATGCTCAATGTTTGCAAACTGCGAAAAGTCGGACGCTATTTTTGCCAGCTTATCAATTTGTTCAATTAGGGTAGCCGCTACTCTTTGGGATAATTCGTGCATTCCCGGAGCATTATTCTCCACCGAGCGCTGCAGGTATTGAATGCTCAGCTTCATAGGGGTTAGCGGGTTTTTAATTTCGTGTGCCACCTGTCTTGCCATTTCGCGCCAAGCACCTTCCCTTTCGCTTTTTGCCAATGCCAGGGCACTTTGTTCCAGTTTGTGCACCATCTTATTGTATTCATTAACGAGTACTCCAATTTCATCGTTGGTATTCCATTCAATTTCTTCATTAACCTTACCCAGGTTAACATCGCGCATTTTATTACCAATAAGGGTAAACGAATTGGTAATACGGTTCGTTAATAAAATAGCTATAACACCGGCCAAAACAAAAATGAAAGCATTCAGATTAATGAGGGTTACCAAAAAATTTGATATCTCTTGCTTTAACTCAAGCTGCGAATTTAGATAAGGAATATTCAGGTAAGCATAAGGCTGGCCATCCTCGTTGCGTATAGGTACATAAACGCTCAGGTACGAGAACCGGCCAATGGTTTCCTTTTGTATAACCTGTATTTCATTATCATAATGCAGGCGATAATAGGCTTCGGGATTCATCATATCGCTCAGTACCTGCTTCTGGTATACAAAAGGCTGGGTGGATACTTTCAGGTTCCCGTTTGTATCATAAAAGTTTACATCCACACTATGAATTTCAGATATATCGCTAATGCTTTGCTGAAGTGCTGTACTGGCTTCATCATCATATAATTTAACCGCATCATCGGCAAGTTCGTGTGCTGCTACCTGTGCCTGTATATCCTTTGCCATTATTTGAATGGCCTTTACCAGGCGTTCACGGTTATTGCTTTCAAAGCGCGAAATATAAAACGAAATAGTTGCTGCACCAATAACAACAAATGAAAATATGCTTATAAAAAGTATGGTAGTTTGTATTTGTGTTCTAATATTAAACCTAAAAATTTCTTTAACTGACCGCCACCTGAAACGGGTTCGCAACATTAAATTTCCTACATGAAAAATGATGAGAATAAATAAAAATGATCCAAACAAATAAGCAAACAATGTAATAGCCTGGAAAAGCAGGGTGCCATTTTTAATAATTACCACCACTTTATTGTTGCCTGCATTATACCATAAAGCATTAACACCACCTTTTGTAAACAAAGCATATTCCTGCCGGGGCCATAACGCTTTGGGCAATCTCGTCTTAAAATTATAATCGCCGTAATTGGTGATTAGCTTTCCTTTATCGTAAACAGCATAGGCATAGTTTACGCTTAAATCCGATGTAACATCTTTTACCTGTTTAAACAGTTCAGGAAATAAAGCATCGCTTTTATACCGCTTGGGTTTTGCATGCAAAAAAAAGTAACCAAGGGTTTTACCTTCTTCATCTCTTATTACTTTTTGGTAGATATAGCTATAGCTTTCATCACTGTTTTCGTAATAATAAAAATCCTGGATATTGGTTTTCTTACTACGGTTTGAGATGATGTTGTTGATGACCTCCATGCTTATTGAATCATCGTTAAACAAAGGATTCATTTGCATGTCGTAAGTATAAATACGGGTGTCGTATTTATTGATGTACCCTGAAAAATTTTCATTTATTAAACTGTCCTTAATAAACTTGTTACCAACGGGAGATTGAAGCCTGTAATAATTATCCGATAAAAACAGGTTGCTTAAACCCATAATTGCAATGCTTAAAATACTTTGCCCCGATGGATCGGAAAGCATGGAAAGATCGACAGCCCGCCGTTGCCTTACCTGTTGCTCCACTATTTTGTTTTGGAATATTATGAGTGTGGATATGGATGCCGCAAAAAACATAATCCATACAAGAAAAAAAGAAGACTTCATCAATGGTTTAAAAAGGTCTTCGTTTCTCTTTTCCATTAATAACTGGTAAAGTAGCAGCCACCCTAAAACAACCAGGTTGCTTATAACAAAACTGGCCGACAAGCTAATGGTCAGGTATACCAAACCGGTTAAGGTAACAACCAAATATTTACCCCACCACGGAAAATCATCACACTTATTAAAAAGTAACAAAATTATATGCGACGTATGGAAAAAGGAAAGCGCAATAAAACAAAGAATAAGAAAGCTGATGAATGTATAGATGGATAGACTGAAGAAGTTGGAAACATCAAAAGATATTTGCGAGTCAACAATCAGGCTTCTGATAAGTGCTGCAGATATAAAGGTGAGGGCTACCAGCAACACAGCTAACCCCGAGGCTACATACCACGAATACTTACCTTTTATTCTTTTAAATTCATTAATGTGCGGCAATGCCGACATTTTAAAAAATGCAATAAACCAGAATAACAGGATCATGTTTATCAGCAAATCACCCAGCGATGGGTGAAGCGTATTGGAGGCATAAACCGAAGGATCAAACAGTTCGTATTGACGATATGAAAATGGTATGGGAAAGTGATAACTTAAATACCGGATGAAAATCACAACACCGGATAAAAACAAAAAACCTTTGAAGGGTCCATGCTTTTTAACTGTATCAACCGCCAGTACATTAATAAAAATGAGTAAAAAAATTATGGCGATAACCCTCAGGCTTAAGGTTAATCCATCATAATGCTGCCGGTTGCGTTTATCGTTTTCTTTTAAACTAAACATTACCCTACCATCCCCATTCCTGATGTCGATATTGCCCCCCTGGTTTACCAGGTCGTACCTGTTTTCAAGCTGTTTAATTGCCTGGAATTCGGTTTTTAAATAACTGTTTTTTAAAAAGAAATTCCACCTGATGGGGATCATCCCTACGGTAACTACTTCCCTGCCATTTATTAATGAGGTCTTTTTTAAGAACTCAAATTCGCCATTGGGATATACAACATAATATTTTCCGTCTCTTCGCTTAAGGTCTTTTTGTTGGGGAACTACCTGTTGGGTATTCCAAAAATTCAACAAAAGGTTACCCACGTCGTTTCGCGAATAAACAAACAGTTTGGGGTATTCTTCGTCAAAATACACTTGTTGCCGGCTTCCAATTGTTTCTTTCAGTATTTTACTTAAAACAACTTTATCGTTCGTAAACTGTTCAAATTGTTCTTCGTTTAAAGCAAGGTAATGCTCCAGCCTTTGCTTTACACGGCTGGGCGATGAAGTATATGACCAGTAATTGATAAATATAAAAGAAACCGTGTATAGCCAGGCGGCTGTTAATAACAGGTATCCGTTTTTATAAGCGCTCTTTTGCAGGGTTTTTATCAAGAGGGTTTACTTTGTTTTTTTACTTCGTTCCAAATAGCATCCATTTCTTCCAGGGTCATATCGTTTAACGATCTTCCTGATTGTTTTGCAAGGCTTTCCATAATAGTAAACCGTTCCATAAATTTTCTATTGGTTTTTTCCAGGGCGCCTTCCGCATCAATTTGCAAAAACCGTGCATAATTTATCAAACTAAATAGTACATCACCAAACTCCTCTTCAATGTTTTTTATATTGTCTTCTTCAACGGCTTCGTGTAATTCCTGCATCTCCTCTTCAACCTTTTTCCAAACATCTTCTTTATTATCCCACTCAAACCCAACCTGCCTGGCCTTTTCCTGTATCCTGGTAGCTTTAATAACAGCAGGCAAACCTGCAGGCACCCCACTAAGTACCGATTTTTTACCTTCCTTAAGTTTCAATTGTTCCCAATTCCTTTTTACATCATCTTCATTATTTACGGTAACATCACCATAAATATGCGGATGCCGGTGAATAAGTTTTTTGCTTACCCCTTCCAGCACTTCTTCCAAAGTAAATTTGCCCTGCTCCGTTCCAATTTTAGCATAAAAAATAAGGTGAAGCATTATATCTCCCAATTCCTCCTTTATACCATTCCAATCATGCTCCGTAATAGCATCAGTAAGTTCGTATGTTTCTTCAATAGTTAAAGGCCTTAAGGTATCAATGGTTTGCTTTTTATCCCAGGGACATTTTTCACGTAGCTCATCCATAATAGCTACCAACTCCAAAAATTTTTCCGCTAATGCTGACATATAAAATATTAAACAGTAATAATAATTATTTGAAAGGTAAAGAAACGAGCGTTTATTTAAATCAACATTCAATACACATTTCTTCTATAATCCATCCTACATAATTTTATTTTTTTTGGGGGACAAACCTTTGCCTTTCAATTGAGCATTGTTGTTGCCTGACCGGCCTTCGACGGTTCACTCACTTGTACTACATCTCAATTAATCATCAATCAAAAAAATATTTAAAGCTTCATGTTAATAAGCAATTAAAACTTGCAGCAATGGCTTTCTAAAAACAGTTAACTAAAATCTATGTTTTTTCATTAACATACTTGCCACTATTTTTGATCGAATCTAAAGTGAACAAATGAACAAAATTTTTGCAGTTTTAGTTGGTATCATCTCCTTTTTGCAGGTTAATGCACAGTATTACTACCAGGATGTTTTAGGTACAACTCAAACCAACAAACAAAATAAAATTATAAGCGAAAACCATATTCAAAAAATAAACGCTACCAGTTTCGAAGGTAACTCCAGGCCTTCCGAAGATTTTGTATTAGAACAAATCATTTCAAACAAAGGGCAACAAATTGTAACACGTTCAGCTTCGGTAAATAGTTCCGAAACTTATTTTACCAGTTTATTTAACAATGGAAAATTGATTAAAACTGTTGACAGCAGCAATAATGCCATTAACTCGGTGCATTACGAATATGACAATGATGGTAAATTACTTGGCACCACCGCAACAGGAAAAGATTTTGATGGAACTTTAATTTCATTGGAAACCCACCAATGGAAATACAATAGCAATGGCCAGCCTCAAAGTATGTTGAAAGTAAAAAATGCAAAAGACAGTACAGCCATTTCATTTAAATATGATGAAAGCGGAAATGTTGCCGAAGAAAACTGGAAGAAGAACAACCGTATTATTGAGACTTACTATTATTATTACAATCCTAAAAATCAGCTTACCGACATAGTTCGTTTTAACAGAAAAGCAAAACAAATGCTCCCCGACTTTATTTTTGAATACGATGCTGAAGGAAGAATTTACCAGATGACCCAAATGCAGGGTGGAACGGCCAATTACCTGGTTTGGCGCTATACATACAGTCCTAATGGTTTAAAAGCAAAAGAATTTGTTTTTAACAAACAGAAAGAACTGCTTGGTAAAATTGAGTACGCCTTTCAATAAACTAAAAAATAGTTTTAAAAAAATTAGCTCATTTCTGTTGGCTTACAAAAGCCAGATTTAGGATAACAAACCAAAAGCTTGCAAATATTATTGCTGCTTAAGTTTTTGAAAAGCAAGCCTGTAACCACTCTTGTTCTCTTATGAACATCCTTCCTCTTTAATAGAAACTTCCCCAAAATGGAAAGCAATTGGTAACTGCCTTGCTGACTTTTTTGTGTAAAAATATTATTAAAAAACATCTGAAGGATACAACAACATTTCATTGACTGTTATCGTTTTTACCTGCAAGTAACAGGCAAAAAGAAAAAAAAACTAACCCCCAAAGAAAGACTAAATGAAACTTATGCAAAGATCAGAATTTAACGTTGTGGTGGGATCTTTCGAAAAGAATGGAACTATTTATCATGCAGCAATTACAGCCCCAATTCAAAAAAGCAAGGAATACGATACGGTTAGTGAGTACAAAGTTTTATTATCACATCCTTATAAAAAAACAATCGCTTTTAATATTAAACTGGACCAAGGTACCTGGATGCCCAATAAAAAAAACCTGGTTGATCCGTGGGTAGCCGATTATATTGGCAACATAATCGAATGCAAAATTTTAGGAGTGGAAAACCATTTCCCTTTTGGCGAACATTATTAATTAACCAACCATCTTACGTGTCTGCATACATTATGCAATCATCTGGCAATAAAGGAAACCCTTTAAATCGTTGAATAACCTGCGCCACTACTATAACATCACGCTGGCAATACTCCACAATACGTAAAAGATCATGATCCTGGTAGTAAACATCCTGAACCTTACTACCATCCATGTCACCCTTGCTGGTGGGTATGCCTAATACATTGGCGAGCAGGTGCAGCGATATATAATTTTTATAATCTCCAAATTTCCACCATTGCAAAGTATCCAGCATATTTACTTCCCATGGTTTTGCTCCCTGTATTTGAAATGCCGGGGGCAATACAATACCATTTATCAACATTCTCCTGCATAAAAACGGTATATCAAACTCGCGGATATTATGACCGGCAAAGCGAAAGTTGCGGCAACGGCCGGCAAACCTGCCTACCAATTCGTTAAATTCTTCTATAACTTTCTTTTCATCATCGCCAGAAATACTTTTCATTTTAAGGCATAGCTTGTTCGATTTATCCTCGTAAAAAAAGGCAGTTGAAATACAAACTACCTTACCAAACTCTGCAAGTATGCCCGCCTTCTGTCTATATACCTCTTCAACCTTAAAGTTTTCTGGCACCGTTTTTGAAATCTTGTCGAAGAAAAGTAACTGCCACTCCTTTGTTAGCCTATCATAAGACGGTTCCTGTGGCACTGTTTCAATATCAATCAACAATAAATCAAATAAATAACTATAATTATTGTTCAAAGCTTTACTTAATTTGTTTTTATTAACTATTAACTACCATTCTGTAATTAAACTACAATTACCATGAGTTACACACCGCAGTATTCTGCAACAAACCCAGCCCCTCAATCTACGCCTCCACGTCGCGATGATCGTAAATTAATTTACGGCATTCTGATAGTGCTTTTGTTAGGTACCTGGGCTTATATTATTTACGACAAGAGTAAATCTAAGGAAACAATCACGCAACTACAAATGGAGTACTCCAATGTAGATTCGGCCCGTAATGTTATTGAGCAGGAATACAACGATGCCTTAGCCAGGTTAGATACCGCTACAGGAAATAACACGCAATTACAAGGTGCATTATCCGAAAGGCAAGTTGAAATAAACAACTTAAAAAAGCAAATCACCGCCATTACCAGCAACCGTAAGGCTACTGCATCTGAGCTTGCAACAGCAAGAGGACTGATTAACCAGTTAAATGGAAAAATTGGTGAAATGGTAGCAGAAATTGACAGGTTAAAAGGTGAGAACAAAGTGCTTACTTCAACCAACCAGGATTTAAATACGCAAAGACAGCAGCTTGCGACCGAAAAACAACAACTGGAAGAAAACTTAACTACAACCGAAGCGGTAAGAAGACAAGTGGAAGATGTTGCCTCAACGCTTCATGCATCTAACATGAACATTACCCCGATTAATGTTAAGAACAGCGGTAAAGAAAAAGAAACTGAAACAGCCAAAAGGGTTGACCTCTTAAGAATTTCTTTTAATCTTGATGAAAACCGAGTTGCACCAAGTGGTACCAAAGAACTATATGTAGCAGTTACCAGTCCTAGCGGAAGCCCGGTTACCATGAGTAGTGGTAGCGGCACATTTGACACTCGTGAAAATGGATCCAAACCATACACGAGCAAAGTAATGGTACAGTATGAGCAGGGAAAGCGTGCTAACGTTAGCTTCGACTGGAAACAAGAGGGCGCCAAATACGAAACAGGTGCTTATAAAATTGAAGTATACCACAACGGTTATAAAATTGGAGAAGGAACTAAAACCCTGAAGAAGGGTGGTTTATTCGGATAATTATATTCAATATACTTGAAGAACAAAAGAAAGAAGGGCCTGTTGGTCCTTCTTTTTTATTTGGTAATCAGCATTAGTTCTTTAATGATGCATCGTTGCGTCGCACCCTTGTACCATATATCTTTAAGAAACATCTGGGATGCATATAGCATTGCGGTACAAGAGAGTGAACTGCCAGTAGTCGGTCAGGCTACAACAATGCCCCATAGAAAACCTACTGTTTGTTCCCACAAAATTTGTATAACAATTGGTGAATGCATATTACAATATGGCCCTTAAGCTGGCCCTTCCTGTATGTATGGTGCGGGTGGCACCAGGCTTACGGCCTTCGTATTGAAAATTAAGTTCAAGGTTATTGCTCAATCTTTTGGTAAGGTCAAGATTCCATAAAAAGTTTTTACCCGGCAACAACGCATCCAGCATAATATAACTAACCGTATTGTTTACGGCACCATTGTAGGTAATGTTGCTGTATGTAAACTTTCCATTTAAACTGGTATTGTTAACCGCGTTATACTTGCCCTCAATATTTAGCGAATTGGTGGTTGCAAGTTCTCCACCAAAAAGAGGATTGTTTTTTTTACGATTATATTGATAGCTACCCAATACGCGGTATTGCGTGCCTTGTGTAAATGTAAAACGAGGTTCGGATGACAGCAATTCCAAATCATAATTTCTATTGGCAAACCTTGGGGTAAGCAATGAGTTGGTTCCAAATTTTTGTATAACATCAATGCTGTATTGGCGGGTAATATTCCAGCGCGTTTTTATACTCCAATTGTTTAGCTGCCTGCTTTCGAAGCCATAAGTGAGCAACGATTTATTAAAGTTGCGCCCATTGGTTATATCTATGCCCCACTTACTGCTAAACCGGTTAAAAGCTAAGGTGTTGGCAACAATGTTATTCAGCGTTATCAACGTTGTATCATTAATACCACCTTTAAACGGGTTAAAATGTAAGCTTCCATCTGCCAGTTCTTTTTTACCCGTTTGCAGTGAAGACTGTAGATTAAAACGCTCCAGTAAATCTTTCCATTTTTTGTTTTGCATGGTACTTACAAGGGTTCGCGGATTTAATGTTATACTATAATTTACCTGGGTATAATTTGATTTTACAAATTGGTTGGTGGGTGTAAAAATGCGAATGTATTTTGCCTGGTCCTGGTAAACAGCCACTTCAAATTCGTTTATCTGGGGTATGCCATCCTGGTTGTAGTCGTTCCATGTAAACTCACCCCGGCCGGCCGGCACTTCAATATAGGAGTAGTCGCGGCGTTGTTCCTGCCCGGCACCAACTTCGTACAATACATTTCCTGTTACAAATCCTTTCCATTCATTAATAACGTACTCAGCACGACCTAATACACTGTTCTCGGGTTTAAGATTACTTATAATAGGATTACTAACCAGCAACTGCCTGTAGGTTGCATTTAACCTGAACTGGTGATGGCTGTTACCCAACACCTCGGCAAGTAAATTAAAATTATGGCTGCGGTCTGTTTGCTCCAGGTTTTTACCAAAGGGCACTTTATCGTTGCGTGTAAAATAGGTAAACGACCATCGGTTATCTTTTGCCTGGTCCGATTTTATATATGCAGAAACAGTGGAGAAGGCAAAGCTTAACAAACTAACCGAATCTGTTTTTTTGTTTCGAAGCTCGTTGTGCTCTATAGCATAACTACTGCCAATAACATAATTTTTAAACCTGGTTAAAACCCGGCTTACATCTATAGTTGGCCGTAAAAAATAACCCTTGTTAATGGCTGAATTAACCTGTG
>JBBSJX010000098.1:0-11394 GCA_038256825.1 Chitinophagales bacterium | reverse complement strand
GTACGGGCAACAGCCGTTACCTCGTGGGGAACAAATATATTATCCTGTTTCACCATGATCACTTTTCCTACTGCATCTGTTGTTCCAAATTGCTTCTTTGCCATGTCTTCTGATAGCACAATAGCATTTGGGGCCGATAAACATGTTTTTACATCACCCCGAATAAGCGGAAAAGTAAACACCGAAAAAAAGTTAGAATCAACAAACAATAGCTGTTGCGAATGAATTTCGGTCCCTGTTTTAATATCTTCGGCCCCACTTTGTACCCTTACAAATGATTGAATGCCGGGTACATTGTTGAAGAACCTGGGTCCTTGTAAGTAGCCTGTACTTCCATCTTTTCGTGCTATGCCCTCTTTGTTTTTGTTATCAGTAACTACCCGGTAAATATTAGATACATTATTATGAAACCGGTCGTAGCTAACCTCATCCTTCACATATAAAATAATAAGCATTGCACAGGCAAGCCCAATGCTTAAACCGGCAACATTTATAAAAGAATAGATCTTGTTTCGCAACAAGTTTCTCCAGGCAATTTTGAAATAGTTTTTAAACATGTGATAATATTTCTGATTTCTGATGTAGGATGTATGATATAAAGTTCGCCAGCCGCGTAAAGTGATGTCTATTTCTGATGTATGATCTATGATATGGAAACTGCCAGCTCAACAAAGAACTCATTGTACAAGAGTGCGACGCAACGATGATTCTGCAAGTACAAAAGCCAGGTTCAAAAAAATTCTGATGTAGGATGTAGGATGTATGATTTAGGATCCCCAAAATCTCCAAATCCCAAAATCAGACATCAGACATCAGACATCTTCTTACTCACTCCTCAAACTCTTTACCGGGTTTGCTATAGCTGCCTTAATTGCCTGAAAACTGATAGTAGACCATGCAATGGCTATTGCCAGCGTGCCTGCCACTATAAATATCCACCAGCTAATAGATGTCTGGTAGGCAAAATCCTGCAGCCAGCTATGCATAGCCCACCAGGCAATGGGCGATGCGATAATGATGGAAATAAGTACCAGGATAATAAAGTCTTTTGATAGCAAAGTGGTGATGTCGGTTATGCTGGCACCCAGCACTTTCCTTATACCAATTTCTTTGGTACGTTGCCTGGCAGTAAAGGCAGCAAGCCCATACAAACCCAGGCAGGCAATTAAGATAGCTATGCAGGCCGCGGCTATAAATACATTACCCAGCTTTTGCTCCGAAATATATTGGCGGTCGTACCGTTCGTCAGCAAAATAGTAATCGAATGGGTTACCGGGGAAAGCACTGCTATACAACTTTTTAACAGTGCTGATCTTATTGGCCATATTCTTTGTATCTGTTTTAATAGTAAAGTAACCGAACGATACAGACCCCAGGTAAATGGTAGGCTTAATGGCTTCGCGCAGCGATAAATGATGATAGTCTTTAACCACACCGATCACATCAAATGTTTCGCCCCATTTTATTTTTTTACCTATAATATTTTCTCTTGTATTAAACCCAAGTTCCCGTGCCGCCTTTTCATTGATGATCACCTTTTTTACGTTGTTCCAGCTACGTTCGGCATCGTTGCGGCTAAAGGTTTGGCCCTGGGCAAATTGAATACCGTAAGTATCAAAAAACCGTTCGTCGCATATAAACATCGAGTACGACTTTTTATCGTCGCCATTTTGCGGAGATAAACTGGTGATGCCACCGGCCGAGAAATTATACCCCTGGCCCGGTATGTTATTGCTGGCAGCATATTTTTTTACAAAAGGCAATTGACCAAGGGCATTTTTAAACAACACGTTTCGCGCCGCCTGCCCTTCGCTGCTAACAGTTGGCCCTTGTACTACTACCAACTGGTCGAGGCTCATACCCAGCTTTTCGGTTTTCATATACTGCAACTGGTTGTAAAGTATAATGGTAGCTATGATGAAAATAATAGAAATGGTAAACTGGAAAACCACCAGCCCCTTGCGCATTGTAAAACCCCTGACTGACGATTGAACACTACCTCTAATAACAGTAACAGGCTTGTAGGCGGTTAGCACAAAGGCCACATAGCTACCCGACAGTAATGAGCCAGCTAAAAGAAGGGCAATACCCGATACCCAAAACCAGCCGCTGTTAAGTACGCTTAGCGACAATTGCCTGCCCGTAAAGTCGTTGAAATAAGGTTGCAACAATTTTACCACCACTAATGCAACAGCTACGCTAACAAGGGTAAGCAATAAGGTTTCTGCCAGGTACTGCACCGCCAGTTGACTGCGGCTTGCACCCAATACTTTACGTACCCCAACCTCTTTAGCCCGGTTGGTAGCCTGCGCCGTAGAAAGGTTGATGTAATTGACCCATGCTATCAACAATATCAGCACCGCTACACCAAAAAATACCACTACCTGCAAAAGGCTCCCGTAGGTTTGAAGCGGAGAACTAAATGATGGGGCCAAATGCAGTTCGCTTAAGGGTTGAAGTATAACGACATCCCCATCCATATCAGGATTGGATTTTTGCACCAGGCTGGTAATGTTGCTGGCAACCACTTTGGCATTTGCACCGTTTTGTAATAAAAGAAAAATACTGACAAAGCTGTTTTCGGTTCCGTTGGGGTCGGCCCAGTCATTGTCACTACGGGCTGCTTTTGATTCAAGCGTTTGCAACGACAACAATACTTCCGCTTTCACATCGGATGCTGCCGGTTGTTTATAAACCGCCTTTACCGTATAGGGTGTATTGCCAAACTGGTTACTTACCGTAAGCACTTTGCCTATGGCATTGTCGGTACCAAACAGCTTTTTACTGGTAGTTTCACTCAGGGCCAACGTATTGGGTTCGCTAAAAGATGGAGTACCCGCTACCAGCGGAAATGAAAATACATCCAGGAAAGATCCATCTGCATAAATCATGTTGTCTTCACGAAACGTGCGATCGTTTACGGCAGCCGGGGCTGCATAACTTACTACGCCCGAGGCTACACCATCGGCTATGCGTACAAAGTTTACTATGGCCGGCACCTGTTGTTTTACAATGGGTGCATACCCCGGGGCCACATAATAATCAGCAGTTCCTTTTTTACTTTGAACATTTACACGGTATAGCCGGTCGAAATTTTTTGAGAAACGATTGGTACTCCATTCAAAGGCTACAAACTGCATGATGAACAGGAATACACCAATACCAAAAGCAAGACCCAAAATGTTAATGAGCGAAAACTGCTTATTGCGTAACAGGTTTCTAAAAGCCACGGTAAAATAATTCCTGATCATCTTGTTTATTTAAAAATTTATTGAATGGGCTGTAGGGTTAATCAACCTCCCCTTAACCCCGCTATAAAAGCAACTGCGTCCCACTCCTTTATACCATAATGTTTTCGGTTACTGTTTGCCCGTCTAACATGCGCATAATGCGGTGGCTGTAGCGTGCATCGTGCTCGCTGTGGGTAACCATTACTATCGTAGTTCCTTGTTCGTTCAGGTCTGTAAGCAGGGCCATCACTTCATTACCGTTGGATGAGTCGAGGTTACCGGTAGGCTCATCGGCCAATATTAGTTTTGGATTGTTAACCACCGCCCGGGCCACGGCTACCCTTTGCTGTTGACCGCCCGATAGCTGCTGTGGGTAGTGATTGCGCCGGTGCATGATCTGCATTTTATCGAGTACTTCTTCTACCCTTGTTTTTCTTTCAGATGTTTTAATACCCAGGTAAATGAGCGGCAGTTCCACGTTTTCAAATACCGTCAGTTCATCTATCAGGTTAAAGCTTTGAAACACGAAGCCAATATTGTGTTTGCGCAACTCAGCACGCTTACGCTCGTTGTAGTGGGCCACCTCGTTGCCATTAAAAATAAAACTTCCGCTATCGGGGTCATCCAGCAATCCAATAATGTTTAGCAAGGTAGATTTGCCACAGCCCGATGGACCCATGACTGCCACAAACTCGCCTTCCTTTATTTCAAAAGTCAGTTTGTTGAGGGCTACCGTTTCCACGTCCTCCGTACGGTATACTTTTTCCAGGTCTTTTATTTTTATCATGTCGGTGATTGTTATATTTTAAATTTTTACAGCTTAATATTTTATAAATGTCGGAATTAGTAAGGGGTGCATCGGCACCTCTTCATATCTATCGGCGCACGTATGTGCTGGCGCCATATAGTTGCCTTTAAGTATTATGGCCACATTGTGGAGTTGTGGTGCCGGCCGGCAACTTGAAATAATCATAAAACCAAAACCTGCCATTGGTAACAGCAACAGAATGATCAACTTTTTCATAACATTTATTTAAGCTCAATTTTTTTTTGATTGTAATATCCTGGTCCACGTCAGTCAAACAAGTCACCGCCTTCTAACTTTTTGGTCGCTTACTTTTTCAACACCAGTTCCTGCATATTTCCATAGGTTTCGTAGCTGGATGTTATTACCTGGTCGCCGGGCTTAAGGCCCGACAATAGTTCGTAGTAATCAGGGTTCTGCCTACCTAATTGGATATCGGTTTTATAGGCACTCTTACCATCGGCCGAAACTTTAAATATCCAGTTGCCGCCCGTTTGCTGAAAGAAACCACCTTTTGCCAACAACAGTGCCTGTGTTTCGTCGCCCAGTGCAAGCCCTACCTGCAGCGTTTGGCCACGGCGAATGCTTGGAGGCACCTCGCCATCAAACACCATATCTACCTGGAAACGGCCATTAGTTACCTGCGTATACACCTTATTAATGGTTAGCGTGTAGGTTTTACCCGAAAGGGTAAAGTCGCCTTTGAGGCCAATAAATATGCGGGTAATGTAGTGTTCATCAATATCGGCCCTCACTTTAAAACCGGTAACTACATCTAACTGTCCCAGGCGCTCACCCTTGTTTTTTTGCTGCCCTATCTCTGCATCCAGCGAGGTAAGTTGCCCGTCAACCGGTGCCCTTACAATCAGGTCGCCCACTTTCTTGCGCATTACATTCAAGGCATTTTGCGATCCCTCGTACGACTGGCGCGCCTGCTTAACCTGCTGCAGGTTGCTCGAAGAGTCCTGGTTCAAAATCTGCTGAGTCAGGTTATATTTTTTCAGGTAATAATTATAGTTGTTCTCTGCCTGTTTAAATTCCTGCCTTCCTATGGCCTTCTGATCAAGCAGCGTTTTATTAAGATTGTATAACCTTTCAGCTTCCTTAAACTGGCTTTCAACATCAGTCAGTTGGTTCAACTTTACCACCGTATTTTGTTGTGCTGCGTTGTTCGATATCTGCATTTGGGTAAGCAGGTTATATACATTGGTTTGTTGGGTTACCAGGCCAAGTTCCAGGTCGGTATTAGCCAGCCTCAGTATTGGTTGGCCCTTTGTCATCATAGCGCCGTCCTCTACGTATTTTTCCTCTACCCTGCCCCCTTCTACCGCATCAAGGTAAATGGTGGTTACTGGTAATACAACTCCATTTACAGGTATAAATTCTTTAAATGGCCCGGTGGATACTTTGGTGATTGTGATACGCTCCGTATTAACGTTTAGGCGGCTATTGCCCGTTGTAAAATACAAGCTGGCAGCTATAAGCGCTACACCAGCCATGATGGCCGCTATCGTTAGTATTTTCTTCGCTGTCCATTTCTTCTTTTGTATAATCCTATCCACCTGTTACTTGTTTTATCTGTTAATTTGTCAATTTACGATTAACGTTATTTCGGTCGCATATTACAATGCAATTGTATGCCAATTCCTAAATCACTGGTTATCAATTCAATAATTGTAAACTTCTATTTGCAATGTTCGCAGGCGATACAAATAGTGTACGGTTTTGATACACTCGTATAAACACCTTTATAAAAAATTATTTAAACGGCTCCCAGGTGTTAGAAGCTTTCTATAAATTATTTTTTTATAATACCAGCATTGGTTTTTCATAGGATCATCGTTGCGTCGCAATCACTTTATCAATTGTAAAAAGGGCATCTTCAGTTTCAAATAATAAAGTTCTAACTGAATTTTGACAGCTTCTTAGAGAATTACAATAGTTTGCAATCATCAACCTTAACTTGTTCTCTATGCTTTTAAAAAATGCTTCAATACTCATTGTTGACGATGACCCGGATGTACTGACCGCCGTAAGGTTGTTACTAAAAACAGAAGCAAAGTTTGTTCTTACGGAGCCCAATCCCGAAAACCTTCGCGACCTGCTGACCAAACATTCGTTCGATCTGTTGCTTCTTGATATGAATTTCAACAGTTCTATCAACACCGGTAACGAAGGTTTTTATTGGCTCAATAAAGTAAAAACTTTCAGGAGCAATTTGGCCGTAATCATGATAACGGCCTATGGCGATATAGACCTGGCAGTGCGGTCGCTTAAAGAAGGGGCAGCCGATTTTGTAGTAAAACCCTGGCACAACGAAAAACTAATAGCCACCATAAAAGATACCCTTCAAAAAAAAGAAGGCACCCAACCATCTGCTGCATCCAGGAGTAACCATCCTGTTGTTAATTCGGCTATCATCGGCACTTCTGCTACAATGGAAAACATTTTTTATAAAATAGAAAAAATAGCCCCTACCGATGCCAACATTTTAATACTGGGCGAAAATGGCGTGGGTAAAGACCTGGTGGCAAAAGCCATTCACGAGCAAAGCAACAGGGCCAATAAACAATTTGTAAAAGTTGATGTAGGCGCCCTTACCGAATCGTTGTTTGAAAGCGAATTGTTTGGTTACAAAAAAGGCGCTTTTACCGATGCCCGCGACGACCGAATGGGCAGGTTTGAAGCCGCCAATGGTGGAACGCTTTTTTTAGATGAGATCGGCAACATATCACTACACCAACAAGCAAAATTGTTAAGCGTTTTGCAAAACAGGCAGGTGTTGCGGCTGGGCGATCATGAGCCTAAAAATATTGATATCCGTTTGTTGTGTGCCACTAATCTGCCGTTGCATGAACTGGCCAACGAAAACCGGTTTAGAAAAGACCTTATCTACCGCATCAACACCGTGGAAATAATGGTACCACCCCTACGAAAAAGAGGACAGGATATTTTGCTGCTGGCCAATCATTTTATAAAAATATATAGTGACAGGTACTCAAAATCGAGCGTTGAACTTAGCAAAAAAGCACAAGAAAAACTTTTGCAATACCATTACCCGGGCAATGTAAGGGAATTACAATATTCAATAGAAAGAGCAGTGATCATGGCCGAAAGTAACCGGCTGGAAGAAAGCGATATCATTTTTTCGCCGTTAGAAAATAGTTCATCCAAAGAAGAAGAGCCCAGGGCTTTAAAATTGGAGGAGGTAGAAAAAAGTACCATTTTAAAGGTTATTGAAAAAAACAATGGCAATATTTCTAAGGCATCCAAAGAGCTTGGTATTACCCGTACTGCATTGTACAGGCGACTGAGCAAATACGATATTTAAAAAATGAATATAGAAGTAAATAATGGCTGAAAATGTAAACAAGGAATACTATCTACAACTTAACAACACTATACTACGGGTATGTTTACAAGCTTTAAATGGAAAATAGGCTGGCGGGTACTGCTGCTGTTTGCGTTACTGGTTGCCTCGTCATGGTTGCTGGTCAATAAGCTCTTTATTTATGTTTTTTTACTAAGCCTGGTAACCATTTACCTGCTGATTGAATTTTATAACTTTCATAAAAAAGCCTACGAAGAACTAAACCAATTTGTTGAGTCGGTCCACTACCGCGACTTTAGCCGCAGCTTTGATGTAAAGCATGCACCCGTTGAGCTTAAAGAACTCAGGAAGGGTTTTAACGAAATCAACTCTACGTTTAAGGTAATAAGCAAAGAAAAAGAAACACAATACCAATACCTGCAAAAAATACTGGAGCTGGTCAACACCGGTATTTTATCCTACAAAGTTTCTGACGGCTCTGTGGAGTGGATGAATGACTCGTTAAAAAAAATGCTGGAGCTGCCCTATCTTAAAACCATTCAGTCGCTGCAAAAACGCGATGCAGCACTTTACCAGCAGCTAATAGAATTAAAGCCCGGTGAAACAAGAGTGGGCACCGCACAACTTGAAAAATCCAGCTTTAAAATATTGATCTCTGCAACTGCCTTTATTACCGACGGCGAAAAATTTAAACTGGTCGCTTTTCAAAATATAAATGAAGCATTGGATGAAACCGAGTCGCAGGCGTGGCAAAAACTATTGAGTGTAATGACCCACGAGATCATGAATTCTATTGCACCCATTAGTTCGCTGGCCAATACGCTTAAGCACCGCTTACATGAATCGATTGGTCAACTTGACAACAGAAACGGAAGCGTTGACGACCTTGAAATTGGCATAGACACCATAAAACGAAGAAGTGAAGGACTGCTAAAATTTGCTGAAACTTACCGGAACCTGAATAAAATCACTACGCCCAACCTTTCCAAAGTATTTGTTCGCGACCTGTTTGAAAACCTGTTTCAATTAATGCAACCAACGCTCGACCAAAAACAAATTGAGATGGAGATCGTGCTAAAGGATACAGATATTGTGCTGGAGGCAGATGTAAACCTGGTAGAACAGGTGCTTATCAACCTGGTGGTAAATGGAGTAGAAGCAGTAAAAGACCGGAACGATGCACGAATAGTTTTATCGGCATGGTATACCTCCAACAACAGGGTAGCGATCAAAGTAGCCGACAATGGTGCTGGTATGCCGCCCGAAGTGCAGGAAAAGATCTTCATCCCTTTTTTCAGCACCAAAAAAAACGGCAGTGGTATTGGTCTGAGCCTCAGCAAACAGATTATGATGGTGCATAAAGGTAACATACAGGTGCAATCCATACCGGGCAGCGGTACTGCATTTACTTTAATATTTTAGCTGCTATTTGGTACTG
Source organism: Chitinophagales bacterium (assembly GCA_038256825.1). Taxonomy (GTDB): domain Bacteria; phylum Bacteroidota; class Bacteroidia; order Chitinophagales; family Chitinophagaceae; genus Segetibacter. Next base: position 2,590 of record JBBSJX010000098.1, on the reverse strand, counting down.
TTTAGCACATGCGCTGGTAGCTTCATTGGCCCAGATATTTATAATTTAGTTAAACCAATTGCTATTTATTACTACTGTTTGGTTATGGACAGTGTATTTATCCAAAAGCCAATGCGGGTGAAATATTTAACTATTGTAACAAAAAACTAAATGTTTTTTGCAATTATAATTACAATTAAAGGGTAAACATGATTAACATGGTACTGGACCGGTTTTTTTTCCTATTGGAGAATTTGTTGGCCAGGATAAAAGAAACAACTATTTAAAATGCCGTTTACCTGCCAATGAGTAAATGCAAAACAGTACTTGCTGGCTTAAATTTTGAAAGACTACTGTAACATAACCTATACTATGAAGTTATTTGTTACAGCATTGTCAATTATAAGTTTTTCTATCCTCCTGGTATCCTGCAGCACTTCGGGGCCTTCGGGACTTTTTGGTAAAAAGTCGCCACATGAGCAATATGGCGATAAACTAAAGGATGCCGGTCTGAATGCTACTGCCATGGGACAAAAATGGTTTAGTTCAGCCCAGCGAAGCCTTGATTCGCCACTCAACATATCGCTACCATATAGCGAAACCGGCTATTTTGCAGCAGCCAACCCATCGGCCACCGGGCTGCTGTTTAATGCAAAAAGGGGGCAGAAATTGCAGATCAACCTTTCTAAAAATCCAGAGACCGGCTTTACTATTTACTTAGACCTTTGGCAGCCCCTAAATAGTAACGATGGCAAACTAAAACTGCTGGCTTCGGCCGATACTACAAATTATAGCCTTGAATACGAAGTGAGCCAGGCGGGTAATTACCAGCTACGCCTTCAGCCCGAGTTGCTAAAAAGTGGCGAGTATACCCTTACCATTACCACAGGTCCGTCGCTGGCCTTTCCCGTTTCGCCAAAAAATAAAAGCCGCATTGGCAGCTTTTGGGGTGACGGCCGCGATAATGGCGAACGCAGGCATGAAGGCATAGACATTTTTGCGCCCAAACGTACCCCCCTGGTAGCAGCCGCTAACGGAGTAGTAACAAGGGTGAACGAGAATAACCTGGGAGGTAAGGTGGTTTTTATGAGGCCCAGCGGTAAAGAATATAGCTTGTACTATGCTCACCTGGATGAACAAATTGCCACTGCTGGCCAACAGGTGAAAATGGGCGACACCATTGGACTTGTGGGAAATACAGGCAATGCAAGTACCACTGCTCCACATTTACATTTTGGTATTTATACCTCCAGCGGAGCGGTAGATCCATTGCCTTATATTGATCCTGAAATAAAAAAACCGGCACAGATTACTGCATCCATATTTCGGTTAGATCAATTGGTTCGTACTACTGTTAATACCAACCTTTACAACCATCCTTCGAAACGGTCGGGAACAAGCACTTCTCTTAAAAGCAATTCGGTTTTGTATGTTAAAGCGGCCACTGCGGGATGGTATAAAGTTTTGTTGCCCGATAACCATGTAGGTTTTATTGATGCAGATGTGGTAAAACCTTTGGATAAAATAAAAACGATACAATTAGTTGACAACATGCCGCTGCTGGATGCACCCGAGCCTTATGCACCTAAAATATTGATACTAAAAAAAGGAGAATCAGTCAATGTCCTCGGCAGTTTTGAACAATATTCATTTGTTAGTGATAAGAATAATATGGGATGGGTACGGCTGTAGGTTGTAGAATTAGCCTGTAATTTATGTAAGATCAGTAAAACGAAGGTTTTTGATAACTAAATCGACCGATGCAATTAAAATCCTTTTGAAGTGCTCACTTCGACAAAAAACCATTCAAATGTTAAATACAATTTTTTTTATTTTAGCTTCTCATCTACCAGAATAATTAATTAATCAACGCCACTTTTAATATTTGATATAGCAATTAATGCCGGTCTGCCTGTACGCAGTAAGCAACTATCCGCTACAGTTGGTCGCCTCAGTTGAGGAGACTTTAGCTTTTGCAAGACGAGGAGCCGTTTTGAAATTTCATCAGCGGTTCATCTTGTACTCTATACCGGTACCGGCCATAAAGCCATTGCCGGTTTGCTGGCTGGCTTTACCCTGCACCACGCCAACGGCTCCTGTGGTTAAAAAATAGAGGGGGGCAAAGTATCTGCCGTTGGCGTTTGCGCCTGAAGCATGGTACTGTAAAATGGTAGCAGGGCAAACATTAATCGTATTGACATAAGTAAATTTAATGACTACCCGTTATTTGAAATTGAGGTTGTTTGTAATGGGTAGTGCAAGCTGCGATGTGCTGAAAAATGGACAGAACGTACAAGTGTGCGACGCAACGGAAGCTCCATAGAAGCAATATTGTTTGGCCAATAAATGTTTTTTACAAATGGCGGATAGCCATTGTAAATTTTAATGCATAGGCCGGGTAGCCTCTGGTTTGTACGTGCGGTACAGTATAGTGCCGGCTGCAATACAAAGGCTAATGGCCACTACCCAATGCAGCAAGTATTGCTGCCCTTGCAGTACCAGGTACTTTGCGGCAAAAGCATACACCACAAAAGCCATAGCTGTACCCGCACCTGCGGCTAATGCATACCATAGGTAGGCTCGCTGCTTAGCCGGCCATACCACCTTTGCC
>JBBSJX010000097.1:0-11423 GCA_038256825.1 Chitinophagales bacterium | reverse complement strand
TACAAAAAAAAGATTACCAAAGGTTTGCCGCTAAACGTAATGCGACCCCCCCTTCGACAAGCTCCGTAAAGCCGCATTGGCGTCAACTTAATTTTTTTTATTGGAAGATCAGAAGGAATTCTATTGGACATCGTTGTGTCACTCCCTTGTACGTCATCTTTTTATGGCAGCTTTTTCGGCATGATTTTCTTTGTAATAATTTTCTATATCTGGCAAGGGATAGATTAGTGATATATACTTAACACGATCATTAAAGAAAAAACTGTACAAGTGTGCGACGCAACAATGATTCATAAGTGATTTACAGTCTGGTTCCAAAAAAATAAACTCACTTTTTTACCTCTTCGTACTATAATTTTTACAGTTAATTTATCGCTTCAAACCTTTGCCTGATAAGTGTTACACCATGATTGAAGTTTTTCTTAAGTTGCCGCCAATGCGGAAAGCCGGAACAGACATATAAACTACTACGCTCAATTCAATCATTGCCTTGCCTATTAACTGTTCGGATGCATCGGAAGTAACGATGATGCTATGAAAAACGATCGCTGGTAACCAAATACAAACTATAGAAGGCTTCTCTTTACAAGTTTTAAGTTAGTAGCTGGTAAGCCACCAGGCTTAAAACATAAGCCAGTGCAGTCATGTATAATAATTGCACGATGGGCCATTTCCAGGTGCGGGTTTCGCGTTTTACCACGGCAAGCGTACTCATACATTGCATAGCCAGCACATAAAAAACCATAAGGCTGATGCCGCTGGCAAGGGTGTAAACTTTGGTGCCATCCGGCCACACGGCGCTAGCCATTTTTTGCCGCAGGGGGGTTTCACCACTGTCTTCTTCAACACTATATAAAGTTGCCATGGTGCCTACAAAAACTTCCCTGGCCGCAAACGAGGTTATGAGTGCAATACCAATTTTCCAATCGTAGCCCAATGGTTTAATAACCGGTTCAATAGCATTACCTAAAATGCCGGCATAGGAATTCTGCAATCTCTCCGAGTGGTATTCTTTATCTAACTCGTCAGCTTTTGCAGCAGGGCTTTGTTGCTTCAACAATTCGTACCGGGCGGTTAGTTTTTCCATTCTATCTGAGGGGCCGTAGCTACTTAAAAACCATAATAACAGGCTAATGACCATTATTACTTTTCCGGCATCCACCACAAATATTTTAGCTTTTTCAACCATGGTTACGCCAACGTTCTTCCAGCGGGGTTCGCGGTAAGTTGGAAGCTCCAATATAAAAAAGCTGCGTTCCGTTATTTTAATGATCCACTTAAAAACATAACTCACAATCAGTGCCATAACGGTTCCCAACAGGTACAATCCCATCATTACAAAACCTTGCAGACTTAAAAAGCCCAAAAAATATCTTTCGGGTATAACCAGGCTGATTAAAATAGTGTAAACAGGCAAACGGGCACTGCAACTCATTAGTGGGGTTACCAATATAGTAAGCAAACGCTCTTTGCGGTTTTCAATATTTCGGGCACTCATAATTGCCGGTACAGCACAGGCAAAACCACTGATCATCGGCATAACGCTTTTACCGTTTAAGCCAACCTTCCGCATCAGTTTGTCGCTTAAAAAACTAATACGGGCCATATAACCGCTGTCTTCTAAAATGGTTATGAGGCCAAACAGTATCATGATTTGGGGCACAAAAACTATAATTCCACTTAAGCCGGCAACAAAACCGTTGATAAGTAAATCGGACCACCAAACTTCCGGTAAATGACTGCCCAGGAAAACACTGGCCTCAGCAAAAGTCCATTCAATCGCATTCATGGGAAATTGCGCCAGCCAAAAAATACTCTGGAAAAGCATGAACAAAACACTTAGCAGTATTACATAACCCCAGGTGCGGTGCAATAAAATATTATCCAGTTTTTCGGTAAACATTTTTCGCTGTAGCGGGTCTTCTTCCACCACGCTAACCTGCATAATTTGTTTTATGCGACCATAACGCTGCATTATTTCTTCGGCTTGCAGCTTGGTAGGGTTAAATTTATTAACCAGTTTAATATGCTCTATTTTTTCCTTGATATCGGCAGCCAGGGCAAAATGCTCGTGGTTAATTAAATAATGCACTGCGCCATAGTCGCTCAGTTGAGGAAAAATATCCTGAACATCCTTTACCGCATTTTCAGCCAGGCTGCCAATATCTATAAAATCTCTCGCCGGGGCTTTGTACTGGTGTTGCGCCGTTTGAACCAATATCTTTTTTAGTTGTGGAAGCCCTTTGTTTTTGCGTGGATTAATTGAAACCACCGGTACGCCCAATTCCCGCTCCAGTTCCATCAGGTCAATTTCAATTCCTCTTTTTTTGGCAAGATCGAGCATGGTTAAGGCCACAACAACGGGAACACGCAGGTCAATAATCTGCGAACAAAATAAAAGGTTGCGTTTTAAGTTGCTGGCGTCTGCTACCAAAACCACCATATCGGGTTGAACACTTTGGTCAACATTCATCAGCACTTTATAAGAAACCCATTCGTCGGCGCGACGTGGATATAAACTATACGTTCCGGGCAGGTCAATAAAATTTGCCGTAAAGCCAGACTCAAGATTACAAAAACCGGTTTTTTTATCAACGGTTACCCCCGGAAAATTGCCCACTTTCTGGTTTAATCCTGTTAGCGCATTAAATAACGACGTTTTGCCGCTATTCGGGTTTCCCACTAAAGCTATATTCAATCTGTTGTTTAACATTGTAGAGCCGCAAATGTAAATTTTAGGATTGATTGAATATTACGAGATTGGGAGTTTACCAATTGGATTAACTTGTTTTTGGGAATAGGTATAGATATAAGGTGGGTATCCGGTTAATTATAATACTCCCAAAGTAGTTTTGAAAGCTGGCGGGTAAGCACCCATGCTTCGTTGGTAAATTGCCACGAGGTATCAGTATTATTTTGGGTGCAGATACAAAAAACATATTCACAATGCTGCCCTTTTACATACAGTACTTCGCTGCGGCTTTTATCAACAGCACCATTTTTACTGGCAACAAAAACATTAGGTGGAATTTGTGAAACCGCATTCTCGTCCCAATAATTTCTACCCAGCATACGAAGCATTTTACCGCTTGCCTCCGGGTTAAACAGGGTTCCTTCGGCAATCTGTTTCATTAAAGTAGCCATTTCTTTTGGGGTGGTTTGCCCCCATCCATACCGGGTTCTCTGGGCTTCTCTACCGGGGGTTTTGCTGTTTACCCGGGTATGTTTAAAGCCCAGGCTATCCATCAGTTCATTTATCCGGGTGCCGGTTCCTGCAAGGCTTTGCAACCATAGGCTTGCCGTATTGTCGCTGGTAGTAAGCATGAGCATTAAAACCTTGCTTAATTCAATTTTTTCGTCGTTTTTAAATGAGCCCAATATGTCAACCCCGGCATACAAAAAGCTGTCATTGTAAATTAACTCCTGGTTGTATTGCAGGGTTCCTTTGTTTAGTTTGTCCATAACCCCAACCAAAATGGGAATTTTAACCATGCTTGCGGTGGTAAAAACGGTATCAGCATTAATAGCTATCGACCTATTTTTTTTAAGATCATAAACATATACTCCTGCCTGGCCCCTGTAGCCCTGCAACAGGTTATTAACCATTTTTAAAAGTTTTTTATCGGTCTTCTGCCCCATAGCAGCACCAGTTAGCAAAACTAAAAACGAAATAATTGCAAGTCGCATACAAATGTTTTTGATGATGTATAATTGTAATTTAAGCATAAGTCGTTACTGGTATTTTATTTTTTCTTCTACATTTATTTTTTGTGATGCCGGCACCACATCTTTGTGCGGCTCCGGTTGTGTCACTCACTTTTACCTTATATTTTTATAGCATCATTGCTTACCTTCTTTAATAAACACAAGGCATAAACTACTGCATTGATCCTTCAAAAAAGCCTGTTCACCCATTTAAACACAATCATATACCATTTATAATAAATAACCGTGGTTGGTTGCTCCCTCCTTGTTATTCCTGAAAAAAATATTTAACATACCCTCTATCTTTGCCTTCACTTTTATTAAACTAACTGATTGAATGAAGCAAGTTTACAGTTTATTGTTAATGCTTTGCATGTTTATTTTTTCGTGCAAACAAAAAAAAATAGAAACAAAGAAGAACCAGCCCCCGCAGGTAACTACAGTTGATGTAATTGTAGTTAATCCCCAGACAATATTAAATACCATTGAAGCTAACGGTAGTATAATTGCCGGTGAGTCTGTTGAAATAAGACCAGAAATCAGTGGCAGGCTAACTTACCTTAATTTAAGCGAAGGCTCTAAGGTTGCAAAAGGAACTGTAATTGCCCGCATTAACGATGCAGATTTAAGGGCCCAGCAAAATAAAGTTCGGGTTCAGCAAAACCTTGCCAATATTACGGTAGAACGTTACCAGAAATTATTAGACATTCAAGGGATTAATAAAGCGGATTATGATAATGCCCTTAACCAGGTAAACAGCTTAAAAGCGGATATCCAGATATTAAATGCCCAGATTGATAAAACCATTATTCGTGCACCTTTTTCAGGAATTATAGGTTTGCGAATGGTGAGCAATGGCGCTTATGTAACACCACAAAATATTTTGGCTACCATAATAAAAGTTGATAAAGTAAAAATTGATTTTACCCTGCCTGAGAGTTATGCCAATGTAATTAAAAAAGGTAATGTGGTAGAAGTTGAAACCGACCGTAACGGGGGATCGCGCCGCAGGGCCACCATTTTAGCAATTGAACCACAGGTTAGTACAACTACCCGAAATATTATAGTAAGAGCTGCTTTAGAAGGTACCGGAATAAGCCCCGGAAGTTTTGTAAAAGTTTACGTGGAAGCAGGTTCATCTTCCGGAATTTTAATACCGGCCAATTCAATTATACCCGATGCAAGGGCCAAACAGGTGGTAGTGGTAAAAGATGGTAAGGCCAACTTTACTCAAATTGAAACAGGCGTGCGAAAAGAAGGATCGGTGCAGGTTACCAGTGGCTTAAAAGGTGGCGATACTGTTGTGGTGAGCGGGGTTTTGTTTGCACGACCCAATACTGCTGTTAAAGTTAGAAATGTAAAAGAGCTGGCAGAAGTGATTAATTAAAACAAAACAAAAAGGTAGGTGTTGCATAAAGATTTGCCGTTGAACGGAGCGTCGCAACAATGATGCTCCTTTGGCTGAGGTTGGTCTACAAAAAAATAAACTGAACCCGGAAAATACAATGAATATATCAGAATTTTCGCTCAGGCGTCCTGTATTTGCCACAGTGATCAGCATATTAATTGTATTGTTTGGTATTGTGGGCTATACCTTTTTAAGTGTTAGGGAATATCCCGCCATTGACCCACCTATTGTAAACGTGCGAACATCGTACACCGGGGCCAATTCGGATATTATTGAAAGCCAGATAACAGAACCCCTTGAAAAAGCGGTAAATGGTATTCCCGGTATTAAAAGCATACAATCCAGCAGCGACGCGGGTTCCAGCAATATTACGGTGGAATTTAACCTGGATGTTTCGATGGAAGAAGCAGCCAACGATGTGAGGGATAAAGTGGGACAGGCCCTGCGCAGTTTGCCCCAGGATATTGATGCGCCCCCCGTTGTTAGTAAAGCCGATGCCAGTAGTGAATTTATTATTTTGCTGGCGCTGCAAAGCCGTACAAAAGGGTTGTTAGAGTTAAGTGATTATGCAGAAAATGTGCTGGTTGAACGGTTTCAAACTATTAATGAAGTTAGTGCTGTAAATATTTTTGGACAGAAGCGGTACGCCATGCGTGTATGGTTGCAACCCGATAAACTGGCTGCCTTTAATATTTCGTTTAACGAGGTTCAGGCGGCATTAGACAGGGAAAACGTTGAACTGCCCGCCGGTAAAATTGCTGGAAATAATACCGAATTAATCATTAGAACACTGGGCCGCTTAACCACTGAGCAGGATTTTAATAACCTGATTGTTCGGCAGGATGCCGCCAGTATTGTGCGTTTGTCGGACGTGGCAAAAGTGGAACTGGGCCCGGAAAATGAAGAATCAAGCTGGAAATATAATGGGGTCAATGCAGTAGGCCTTGCCATCATACCACAACCTGGGGCCAATTATATTAAAATTTCCGAAGAATTTAATAAGCGGCTGGATGAAATAAAACGGACCGAAAAATCGGATATAGAATTGAATACATTGGTGGATACCACGCTCAATGTGCGCAAGTCGCTTGAAGAAGTGAAGGAAACCCTTATTATAGCATTGTCGCTCGTTATCCTGGTAATCTTCTTCTTTTTTAGAAACTGGCTTATAGCCATTCGGCCATTAATTGATATTCCCATCTCGCTGATCTCCTGCTTTTTCATCATGTACGTGGCGGGTTTTTCAATAAATGTTTTAACCCTTTTAGCCATTGTATTAGCCACCGGTTTAGTGGTGGATGATGGTATTGTAGTTACAGAGAATATTTTTAGAAAGCTGGAGGAAGGTATGCCCATAAGAAAGGCAGCACTTATTGGCAGCCGCGAAATTTATTTTGCTGTTATCTCTACTTCCATAACGCTGGCAGTAGTGTTTTTACCCGTAATCTTTCTTGAAGGCTTTGTGGGTAGATTGTTCAGGGAATTTGGGGTGGTGGTGGCCGGTGCCGTTTTAGTTTCGGCGCTGGTATCGCTAACACTTACCCCCGTTCTAAACGTTGTTATGACCAAAAAAAGTGGTCATGGAAAGTTTTATGATAAAACGGAACCGTTTTTTCAAAAAATGGAGAGCGGTTATAAAAACATGCTGACCCGGTTTATAAAAATTCGTTGGGTTGCCTGGGTACTTGTGGCTATATGCGGAGGTATCATATTTTTAATTGGCAGTGGTATACCAAACGAGATTGCACCTTTGGAAGATAAAGGAAATGTGCGTTTAAACATAACCGGGCCTGAAGGTGCGAGTTATGATTATATGATTAATGTAGGTGAAGACCTGGTAAATTATTTGTACGATTCCATTCCTGAGCGTAATTATGTGTTTGGTGCCATTCCTGGTTTCCGCAGTTCGGGAGTTAATTCAGGAAGTTTACGTTTATCGCTTACCCCTCCCGAAGAACGCACCCGTACCCAATCGGAAATTGCCCGTGACTTACAAAAAAAATTGGGCAGGTTTAATAATGCCCGTATCATTCCCATTGAAGAGCAGACCATTTCAGTTGGCGGTGGCCGTGGATCACTGCCTGTTCAGTTTATTATTCAAAACCTGGATTACAATAAAATCAAGGATGTAATTCCTAAGTTTTTAGAAGAAGCTAAGAAAGATCCCACGTTTGCCAATGTGGATGTAAACCTGAAGTTTAACAAACCCGAACTACAACTAAAAATTGATCGTATAAAGGCACGGGATTTAGGCCTTTCAATAAGAGATGTGGGTGGTGCGGTACAAAGCGCTTTTAGTGGCAGGCGGGCAGGATACTTTATTATGAATGGCAGGCAATACCAGGTTATTGCACAGGTTGAAAGATCGGATAGAAATGAACCGGTAGATATTGATAAGATTTATGTGCGCAACAGCCGCAACGAAAATATTCCGCTCAGTTCGGTGGTGTCGATGGAAGAAAATAGTAATCCGCCAACCTTGTATCACTACAACCGTTTTAAGGCGGCAACCATTCAGGCTAGCTTATCCGAAGGTAAAACCATTGGTGATGGCGTTAAGGCAATGGAAAGTATTGCCAACAAGTTGTTAGATGAATCCTTCCAAACTTCGCTTGGCGGTCCGTCAAGGGATTATGCTGAAAGTTCTTCCAATACCTCGTTTGCTTTTGGACTGGCGTTAATATTAATTTACCTGGTTTTGGCGGCACAATTCGAAAGTTTTACTGATCCGTTTATCATCATGGTTACGGTTCCACTGGCACTTGCAGGAGCCATTTTAAGCTTATGGATTTTTGATCAGACCCTCAATATTTTTTCGCAGATAGGAATGATTATGCTTATTGGGTTGGTAACCAAAAACGGTATATTGATTGTGGAGTTCGCCAATCAAAAACGTGAAAGCGGTATCCCTAAATTGCAGGCGGTACTGGAAGCTTCGGCCCAAAGGCTTCGGCCCATTTTAATGACGAGCCTTGCTACATCGCTGGGTGCGCTGCCCATTGCCATTAGTTTTGGCGCAGCGGCAACAAGTCGTATTCCCTTAGGTATTGTGGTAGTGGGGGGTATTATGTTCTCTCTTATTCTTACCTTATTTGTTATACCGGCAGTGTACACATTTATGTCGGGTAAGCATAAAAAAGGAGCAAATAATGAGTACGACGTAGCAATAAAAGAACAGCAGTTGGAGGATGAAAAAATGCTGGAAGAACAATTGATGTTGAATGGAAAATAATACCAGCAGGGCTTTTGTTCCGGCATCCGTTGAGAGATTTTATTTCAGCACAATAACCAAAAGATACAACTATACTGATTGAAGAAAGTAACCAAACAAATGAAGCGATTAATTTTTGTAGCATTCCTTTTTATTAACCTGGCAAATGTAAAAGCCCAGTTACTTACATTAGATGATGCCATTGATATAGCACTGAAGAACAACCTGGATATTGAAATTGCCCGAAACAATTATGAAGCAAGCCAGGTAAACAATCATATTAGTTTAGCGGGTGGAATGCCCGAGGTTGTAGGAACTTTTACCAACCGTCAATCGCTTACCAACCTTAACCAGAAGCTTACTAATGGCACTACAATTAAGAGAATTGGCAATTCAAATAATGCCTTAAATACCGGGGTAGACGGAAGTTATTTATTGTTTAATGGCTGGCGGGTAAAAACCACCTTGCAACGCCTGGCTGCATTGGAAGCCCAGCGTTCCGTGCAAATAAATTTGCAGGTGCAAAATGTAGTGGCCAGCGTAATGGTAAAGTATTACGACATTATAAGGCAGGAGCGTTATATGAAAACTATTCAGCAATCGCTTAATGTTACAGTGCAACGTAAAACCCTGGTAGATGCCCGGCAAGAGGTTGGCCTTGCAAACAATGCCGACACCTACCAGGCACAATTAGATATAACTGCAAGTAAGCAACTATTGTTTTCGCAGGAGCTTATATTAAACCAGGCGAAAGCCGACCTGATGAACCTTTTAATGCAAAGGCCCGATAGTAGTTTTATAATTAGTGATTCAATTGTTGTTGACAAAAACATAAGCCTTGAACAAGTAAGGGAAAACCTGCGCAATAACCCGGAGTTTTTAACTGCTGAAGAACAAATAAGGATTAACGAACTAATTGTAAAAGAAATAGGTGCCCAGCGCTATCCATCGGTACGATTAAACGGAGGTTTTAATTATACGCGTAACCAAAGCACGGCGGGTTTCACTTTGCTCAATCAAAATTCGGGACCTTACCTGGGCTTAAACATGCAGCTTCCCATATTTAATGGAGGCATTGTTAAACGCCAGCAAAAGGTAGCGGAGATAGAAATTAAAAATGCAGTGCTTACCCGCAATATGCTTGAAAACGATTTGGAAACCGTGGTTGTAAAAGCCTGGCAGGCTTACAAAAACAGTTTGCAACGCCTGGATGTTGAGCAGGAAAACAACCGCATTGCTGCCGATTTATTAAACCTGGTTCAACAACGTTTTAATTTGGGAGTTGGAACTACGGTTGACTTACGAGAAGCACAGCGCAGCTTTGAAGAAGCGGGATTTAGATTGGTAAATCTGGCTTATGCCGCAAAAGTGGCTGAGATTGAATTGAAGCGTTTAGCCAGCCAGTTGGGAAATTAAAAAGTTTAATCCTTACATATTATTTTAAATTTTTTTGGAGGCCGGCACAATATCCCTGATGATGCTTTGCTTGCGACGCTCCTTTTGACTTTTTGTGCTTTGTTCAACAAATATTAGTTGTAAATTTTTCCTGTTGCTCCATGTTATAACCGCTGGGTTTATAGCCCCGATTGAAGTGTAAAGCCCGCACACCGCCTAAGCGGTGGCGGACTTGTAACGGAAAGCGGGACCACTGTTGAAGGTGTTTTATAGCTGCGCTTCTAAAATAATTTTACTTATTGTGCTTACACTAAGCCCTAATTTTAAGCAGGCAGAAAACATTCAGTGGCTACTGTTTATTCTGTTTCTTTGTGCGCAATTTTCTTGGTCACAGTTTTAAAAACAAACAGTGCATATGTGGTATCGCTTAGGACAATGGATTTTAAAATACCGGGTAATCTTATTGCTGATACTATTTGCAGCTACAGGTGTAATGGGCTGGTATGCCAGTAAAGTACAGTTGAGCTACGAGTTTGCAAGGGCCATACCTATTGATAATCCTAAGTACCAGGAGTACCAGGCGTTCAGGCAGCGTTTTGGCGAAGATGGAAACCTGCTGGTGTTAGGAGTTGAAACCAAAAACTTTTACGATCTTAAAAACTTTACGGCTTTAAAGCAACTGCATAGTGATCTACTAAAAGTAAAAGGTGTTGAAAATGTTTTAAGCATACCTGAAGCTATTACCCTGGCAAAAAGCGACAGCTCTTCAAAATTATTAACCCAACGCGTTTTTCCTGTTACTATAACTACCCAAACCCAGGTTGATAGTGGCCGTACGGCTTTTGAAAATTTACCATTTTACAAAGGCTTGCTTTACAATGCGGGGGCACATAGTTACATAACCGGTGTAAATGTAAATAAGGAGGTTATAAATAGCGGGCTGCGTACCAAACTTGTGGCGGATATTATGGAACAGGTTAAAAAGTATGAAGCTGCGACAGGTTTCACCGTTCATGAAAGCGGCTTACCCTTTATTCGCACCACCTTAAGCGACCTGGTAAAAAAAGAAATGAAATATTTTTTGTTTGGCTCGTTGCTGTTATCGGCCATAACGTTATTAATATTTTTCAGGTCCATCAGCTCCATGTTAATGAGTTTAATGGTAGTAATGATGGGGGTTGTATGGAGTGTGGGTACAGTGGTGTTACTGGGATATAAAATCACACTGTTAACAGCTTTAATTCCACCATTAATTGTTGTAATTGGTATTCCTAATTGTATATATTTTTTAAATAAGTACCATACAACTTACAGGGAAACAGGAGATAAAAATAAGGCCCTGGTTACCATGGTAGGCCGAATGGGAATTGTAACCCTGTTTTGTAATATAGCCGCCGCCATTGGCTTTGCAGTGTTTGCCCTTACAAAAAGTGCTTTGCTCAAAGAGTTTGGAGCAGTATCGGGAATTAATATAATGATGCTGTTTTTTATCTCCCTCATTTTTATTCCATCGGTATTAAGTTACCTGCCTGCTCCCCAACCAAGGCAGTTAAAATATCTTGACAATACTTTACTTATAAGATTACTGGAGAATATTGAACGGTGGACGATACATCACAAGCGTTGGATATATGGCATTACCACGGTACTGGTAATTTTTTCAATTATTGGTATTACCCGTTTAAAAAGCGAAGGTTTTATTGT
>JBBSJX010000096.1:0-11587 GCA_038256825.1 Chitinophagales bacterium | reverse complement strand
ATTATTCCATAAAATATTAAAAGCAAAGGTTTCTTTCCTGTTGAGGCTGATTCATCCGGTGAAACTTTTTTATTCCGGATCATCGAGATGGAAGCCAACAACATAAGTATTGCAAAAACCACCATCACAAACAGGGCATGTGTAACCTGAAACGTACCTATTGTAAAAAAAATATTGGGTACATGGGGTATTACAAACTTGCGGGTAATAAATACCGTTGTTATGGAGGATGCACCAAAAAGCAGGGCTGTTTTAATATTTACATTGCCTTTGCGATAATTATTAATAGCGCCAATCAGGCTGGTAAAACCCACAACAAATAAGGAGTATGAAATACCTATTGTTGGAGAAATACCAAATAAGTAAACCAACACGGGCACCGTTAAAATGGAACCTCCTCCTCCAATAAGGCCTAGGGTTACACCAATAAATAACGAAGCTATATATCCTGCTATTTCCATATCTGCAAATTTGGCGACAATATATTACACCCATCGTGATAATTGTCACATAGTTTAAATCCTTTAAAATTCACTTTAAAAGCGGAAAACTTATTCTGATATACTCAATCATTAGTGCAGTTATTAAAACCCATAAATTTTTAATTTGTTAGCCAACATAATTTCTATTCTCAACTTTTGTTGTGTCACTCACTTGTACTTTGTGTAATGCTATGCAGCAAAAACAACAATTGTGAAACATGGAAACAAATGATTGTAAAAGACAAACGCGATAATGAAGATAAGGACACAACTAACTACCCGGAAAACATTGCCGGTGATTCTGATAATTTAAAAAGTCAAAAAAAACAAGCGGGTCAGGAAGAAATAATAGCCAACCAGGTCATGCCAATCGACCCCGCAACAGGGGTTAAACCCGATGAAGAAGCGTTGTTGGAATCAAGGTAAGTCCAACTCATATTCTAAATATTAAGTTTACTTTTTATTCCATCGAATAGTTACCTCGTAACAAATTTATTTCAATAATGAGCATCGCACTACTAAGGGGTGCATTTTAAATTGTCGCAAGAGAAGGTGAGAAAAGCTCCCTTGAAATGATGCGGTACAAGGGAGTGACACAACCGGAGATCCACAAAGTGCAGATGATCGTCAACAAAAATGAAACGACAATTTGGAATGCACCCCTACTAAATATTTATATAAAATAATTTTGCGGCTCATGCATCGAATCACTGTATTTTGTTGTTTATTTACTAGTATCCACTGGTTACTACCCAAACAAAATTGTGTTTAATAATTTTTTTGAGTCGTATTTAAAACGCTAGTACAATGATGTTTTCTTTAAACGGATTTTGCCTAAAGGGTTTTAATTTTTGAATCATTATTTAGTCACTAAAATTTAATTTCATGAAGATTAGCATTTTTCTAAGTGCTTGCTTATTACTTTTTGTTTTTCCTGCATTAGCGCAGCGGGGAAAAGTAATATCAGGCCACATTTCATCCTCACAAAACGACCAGACACTGCAAAGTGTTACCGTTACCGAAAAGGGTACCAATAATAGTGTAGTTACCGATGCAAGAGGCAACTATAACATTCGTTTAACCCGCGATAACAGTAGCCTTGTATTTTCTTATGTGGGTTATGGTTTAAAAGAAATGCAGATTGGAAATGCGGCTGTAGTTAATGCTTCGCTCGATAACGAGGCCATGTTAAACGAGGTGGTTGTTACTGCATTTGGTATAAAGAAAGAGAAAAAATCGCTCGGTTATACCATACAAACTGTAAACGCTGCCGACCTGAATGTTAACCACCAGGGTAACGTAGTAAATGCCTTGCAAGGTAAAGTAGCCGGTGTAACCATTACAAGTGGTGGAGGTGCACCGGGGCAGGGAGCAAGAATACTCATTCGCGGAATAAATTCGTTGGATGCAGGTCGTAATAATCAGCCCTTATTTATTGTAGATGGAGTAGAAATAGATAACTCCACTTTTACTACCGGTGGTGCTGACAGTCGTGGTATGACTAATCGCGCTGCTGATATTAACCCCGATGATGTGGAAAATATTTCGGTTTTGAGGGGAGGAGCCGCAACGGCTTTATATGGTATTCGTGCTGCAAATGGTGCCATCATCATTACTACTAAATCCGCAAAGGCCGGAAAAATGAAAGTAAGTTATAACGGAACCTATGGTTTTGAAAACGTAAACAAAACCCCTGACGTGCAGGATAAATTCACCCAGGGTTATTTAGGCGTTTACGATAAAACCAGCTTCTGGCCTTCATGGGGTCCTACAGTAGAAGCAGCCAAAGCATTAGATCCAACCCATCCAAATCAAATCTTTAATAATTTTGAACAGGCTTATCGTACCGGTAACCAAACAAGGCATAGCCTAAACCTTTCAGGCGGATCGGAAAATGTATTGTTGGGAGCTTCCCTTTCTTATTCGGACCAGGAAGGAGTTGTACCCTTTAGTGATTATAAAAATTATAATGCCCGCTTAAACAGCCAGTTTACTATCAGCAGTAAAATAAAGGCCGGGGCTTCTTTAAATTTTATTAATTCAGGTGGATCAAGGGTAAACGCAGATCGTTATGGTGAGCAATTAATTTATTGGTCGCCAAGGTGGGATGTGATGGATTATATAAAGCCTGATGGCACTCAAAAAAATTATGGACGGGATAATGACAATCCTGTTTATACTTTAGCTACCAACCGTTTCAGGGATAATGTAAACAGGATTATTGCAAGTGCTAATATAATGTACAGCCCTTTGGACTGGCTTAATTTTACATACCGTTTTGGCAACGATTATTACATTGATTCCAGAACTCAAACAGCGCCAGGCCCCAAAGGAGTTGTGGATGAATTGATAAATGGCGATAATGGTTTTGGTTTTGTTGGCGAACATCGGTTAAACAACCGCATACTCACTTCAACCTTCATCGCAAATGTTGTAAAGGATCTAACCAACGATCTTTCGTTTGACTTGAAACTGGGACATGATTTGCGTGAATATAAATTAAGAAGGGTTTCAACAACAGGAGATACACTGGTAGTTCCCGATTTGTATTTGTTACAAAATACCAAGCGTATTCTTGCTTCAAACTATATTGAAGATTACAGGAACTATGGTGTTTTTGCTGATCTTACTTTGGGATATAAAAACTATTTATTCCTGAATATTACGGGCCGTAACGACTTCACTTCTACCTTATCAAAATTAAACAGGAATTATTTTTATCCCTCCGCAAGTTTAAGCTATGTTTTTAGCGACATGTTTAAAATGCCCGATTGGTGGAGCTATGGTAAGTTTAAATTATCGTATGCAAAATTGGGTAAAGATGGTAGCCCTTATGGCATTACAACTGGTTATGTTGCCAGTACACCCATTGGTAATGTTATTCCATGGACGGAAGTAGATCGCTTAGGTAATCCAAACCTTAGACCCGAGTTTACCAACACCTATGAAACAGGCTTTGAATTAAGGTTTTTGAAAAACAGGCTTGGGATGGAAGTGACGGGTTATTTATCTAACAGTAAGGATTTATTGTTACCCGTAAAAATCCCCAACAGTTCCGGTTACGATGAAGCCTTTTTAAATGCAGGCGAAATTCAAAATAAAGGAATTGAAATCAGCCTGAACGCTACACCTGTACAAACCCGCGATTTTAGCTGGAATTTTAATATCAACTATTCGCGTAATAAAAACGAAGTGATAAAATTAAACCAGGGTTTAACGGAGATATTAACCGCAAGCCAGTTTGGATATTTATCATCAGGTGCCAGTTTAAAACTAATTCCGGGTTATGCATACGGAGCCCTGTTTGGTAGAACTTATAAGCGCTATTATGGAAGTAAGCCTGAAGATATAACAAGGATTGATTATGATCAACCCTTATTAATTGGCGCTAATGGTTTCCCCGTTGTTGATACTAAGCAAAGATATTTAGGTACAACACAACCAACCTATATTGCCAGCACCTTGCAAACTGTAAGGTATAAGCAGTTTTCGCTTACCGGTTTATTGGACATCAGGCAGGGCCAGATGAAATACAACCAGTTTGCTAATTTTATGGCTGCATTTGGTACCGCAAAAATCACAGAAAACCGCACGGAGACCATCGTTTTTCCAGGCGTACTGGCTGATGGATCCCCAAATACAAAACCTGTATTCCTGGGCCAGGGCAAAGGGCCTGATAATGTTGAGTATGGCAACGGCTATTACCGGAATGTTTATAGAGGTATAACTGAAAATTTTGTGGAAGATGCTTCGTGGGTAAGGCTGCGGTCGCTTTCATTAAGTTATAATGTAGCGCCAAAATCGTTGGTAAAAACTAAAGTGTTTACCGGGGCATCCGTTTCTTTAACAGGTAATAATTTGTGGCTACATACTGATTACACAGGTTTTGATCCTGAATCCAGTTCGTTCAATTCATCCAGCAATGCCTCTGAGGGGTATTCCGGATTTACTTATCCTGGTACAAGAAGCTTCCTGTTATCCGTAAATCTTCAATTTTAATTTTAAACTATGCGTAAAAATATCGTATCACTATGTATGCTTGCAGCGGTTGTGCTGGGCAGTTGTAGTAAAGATTATCTCGACATCAATCAAACAAATCCAAATCAAACCCAAAACCCACCTATAAATGGTTTATTAACAACGGTAACCAATCAAACAGGATTAAATTATTACAGGGCGGCAAATATTACCGCTTATTACACCCAGCAACTGGCATCGCCAAATGCGTCCAGCGGATCAGATACTTATGATAATGTGGATAGGGGATCATTATGGTATAACATATACAATACTGTGAATGATAGCCGTAAAATGCAGGCGTTAGCTTTGGAGAAAAAGGGTTTCCAGCATATTGGGGTGGCAAAAGTTACCGAAGCAATGAATATGAGTTTGTTGTTAACCTTTTTTGGTGATGTGCCCTATTCTGAAGCCTGGAATGTAAATAATTTTTTCCCTAAATACGATAAGGCAGAAGATGTTTATGCAGCTACCCTGGGATTATTAGACCAGGCAATAGTAGAATTTAACAAGCCTGATGCTACCATAAAACTAGATGCTGCAAGCGACCTAATTCATGGCGGAAATGTAAGTGCATGGATAAAAACCAGCTATGCCTTAAAAGCAAGGTTATTAAATTGGGTTAGTAAAAAGAACAGTTACAACCCCAATAAAATTTTAACTGCGCTCAATGCGGCTTATACTTCTAATGCGGATGATGCACAGATTACTAAATTCCAGGCACGCAGTCCCTGGAACCAAACGGCTTACAACAATACACAGTTGTTATTAGATGGCTGGATGAGTGATTATTTTATTAAAGCTTTGGATGGAACAACGTATGGAGTTTTTGATCCCCGTATTAAACAAATTACCGATACTACCCGGTTTGGTAATTATAAAGGCACTCCAAATGGTAAAGGCCGCACCGGTACCGGAACCAATAAGGAAGAAAGCTATTTATCGTTAAACGGGTTTTATTCAAAATCGGGTGCCCCATTATTGCTGGTTACCTATGCCGAAATGAAGTTTATTGAAGCAGAGGCGACTTTTTCCAGTGATAAATCCCGGTCCTATAACGCTTACCTGGAGGGTATTGCTGCCAACATGGACAAGTTAGGCGTGCCTGCGGCGGAAAAAAATACATATTTGTCAAATCCCCAGGTGGCTGTGGGAGTGGCCAATTTTACCAAAGACCTTATATTTAAAGAAAAGTACGTAGCCTTGTTTTTACAACCAGAGGTATGGACTGATGCCCGCAGGTACGATTATAAATACAAAAATTTCACCTTGCCTGTAAACGCAGTGTTACCTGCATTCATCAGACGGGTAGGTTATCCTTCAAGCGAAACAGATCGAAATGGTAAAAATGTTCCGGCACTTCCGGTATTAACCGAAAAATTATGGTTCGACCAATAAGGTTAACAGGATTAATTTTTACAAAAAGCTCCCAACCCGGAGCTTTTTGTTTTTTGGTAATCACCGATTGGAACTATCTGCCTCAGTTGTTGCTTCGCACACTTCGATGATGAGAATACGCTGAACCGGTTGAATAATATTTTTTATCGTACTGCTCTATTCTATAATTTTTATCTTGCTGTTTAAAAGTTTTATAAAAAGCACACCCCAATAAACAGTTGGTTTCATGTTTCCCTTTAAGTTTTACAAAGCCTTTTTAAAATCTTAAAACTGCACCAATATCCTTGTGCTGGCAAGATTGGTTATGAGCAGGATTTTAAAAGTTGTTTTTCAGTATTTCATAAAACTTATAAACATCGGTAAACGAGCAATAGAGTGGGGCAGGGGCTACCCTTATAACGCCCGGCTCGCGGTAGTCAACAATAATTCCGCTTTCAATCATTTTTTCATGAATTTCCTTGGCATGCTCTTTAAAATACAGAGATAATTGAGCACCGCGGCTTTCGGGGTCAGCAGGTGTAATTATTTCGAAATTTATATTGGTTAACTGGTGCAGTAAAAACTCCAGGTAAGCTGTAAGTTCCCTGCTTTTATTTTGAATATTCTCAAAGCCCGCTGCATCAAAAATTTCGAGTGAAGCTTTTAGCGAAACCATATTTAATATCTGGGCTGTACTAATATTCCAGCCGCTGGCATTGGGTTTTGCAATAAAACCTTTTTCCATTTTAAAACGACCTTTTTCATCATTACCCCACCACCCTGCAAAACGGGGCGTATTAACATTGGTGGCAAATCGTTCGTGAACATACACGCCGCCTACAGCACCCGGACCGCCATTTAAATATTTATAACTGCACCAAACAGCAAAATCCACAACCCAGTCGTGCAATTGCAAAGGAACATTACCCGCTGCATGTGCCAGGTCGAAAGCCGCAATGGCACCAACCTTATGGCTGGCTGTTGTAATCGTTTTCATATCAAACAACTGGCCTGTATAGTAATTAATACCGCCCAACATAACCATCTTCAATTGGTCACCGGCCTGTTCAATAGCTGATAAAATGTCTGTTGTTTGCAGCGTTTTTTCCCCTTCGCGAGGGGTTATTTCAATTACCGCATCGTCGGTGGAAAAACCATAATGTTGCACCTGGGTTTCAACCGCGTATTGATCTGATGGGAAAGCCCCGGCTTCCATAATAATCTTATAACGATCTTTTGTTGGTTTATAAAAAGTAAGCATCAGGAGGTGAAGGTTTACTGTAAGGCTGTTCATTACCGTTACTTCCTCTTCTTTGGCGCCCACAATTTTTGCTAGAGCAGGCTTAAAATATTCCTGGTAATACATCCAGGGATTTTTTGCTTTTAAAAATCCACTGATGCCCAGGTTTTTCCAATCGTTTAATTCTTGTTCAACGGCTACTTCCACTGTTTTAGGTTGCAATCCAAGCGAATTGCCACAGAAATAAATGGTGTCCTGTCCATTTACCTGCGGAAAGTGAAAATCATTTTTAAAAGAGGCCAATTCATCTTGTTGATCCTTTAATTGTGCAAATTTCTGGGTGGCTTCAAAAGCGTTCATATGCAAATTTTTGTATGCAATTTAAGTTTAGTTGCTAACGATGATACAATAAGCATTATCATTTATAACACAATTACAATCTAATTATAAAAATGTTTCAGGTCCTTTTACGGCAACTAAAGTTCAAATAAATTTATCACTGGCGATATGTGGTAGATAACTTATAAACTGATAGCTTTATCGTTTTTAATAATTTGTATATGAAATTTATTAGCCGCATAGGGTTTCTTTTTTTAACACTTAGTTTGTTATGCTGTAAAACAAACCCCGCAACCAATGTTCAAATAAGTGCAGCCGATAGTACCACAGCAACCATTAACCCCGACTGGATTATGCAAGGGAATATTTACGAGGTTAATATTCGCCAATATACAAAAGAAGGTAGTTTTAAAGCATTCCAGGCCAACCTGGATCGTTTAAAGGAAATGGGTGTTCAAACACTTTGGTTTATGCCTATAACGCCTATTAGTTTAGTAGATCGCAAAGGTACTTTGGGTAGCTACTATGCTGTGGCCGATTACACTTCTGTAAATCCTGAATATGGAAACCTGGAAGATTGGAAAGCACTGGTACAGGCTGCCCACGATAAAGGTTTTAAAGTATTAACCGATTGGGTTGCCAATCATACCGGCGCAGACCATCCCTGGTTACAAATGCATCCCGACTTTTATGAGAAAGATAGTACAGGTAAACCCATATCTGCTTTTGACTGGACAGACACCCGTAGCCTGAATTTTGAAAATAAAGAAATGCGCGATAGTATGATTGCAGCTATGAAATACTGGATAACCGAAACCAATATTGATGGTTACCGATGTGATGTTGCAGGTGAAGTGCCGGATGATTTTTGGCAGCAATGTATTGGCGAGTTACGAAAAATAAAAGATGTATTGATGTTGGCCGAAGGTGATAAAGGATCACTGCATAAAGCGGGGTTCAACATTTCGTATGCGTGGGATATGTTTCAGATGACTAAGTTAATTGCCAAAGGTGAGCGACCAGCCTTCTCGATAGATAGTATTAAAAACCAGAATGACAAAGATTTTCCTCCAAATGCTTTAAGACTTTATTTTACCAGCAACCATGATGAAAACAGTTGGAACCAGGCAGATTATGGTACCATGCCGGGTGCCAGCCATGCACCTTTTGCAGTATTAACCCAAACAATGGTTAGAGGGGTGCCCTTAATTTACAGCGGACAGGAAGAACCCGTATTAAGGAAAATTGAATTTTTTGAAAAAGATCCTATGCCATTTGGTAAATATAGCAGGAGCCGGTTTTACCACATTTTATTAGATCTACGAAAAAATAATGCTGCCCTTGCTGCTGATGCCTCATTTAAAAAAATACTGGTAGGCGACGAAAAAGCGGTGTATGCTTTTGTTCGTGAAAAAGCAGGAAAAAGGGTGTTGGTAATTTTAAACCTTTCGCCCAAACCCCAAAAAATTAATGTTGCCAATGCAGGTTTTTCTGATAAAGAACCCTACAATGTTTTTATGGGAGTTAACGAAACCCTCGAAAATGAATTATGGATGATGGAACCCTGGGGGTATGCGATCTATTCGTATTAAAAGTTTTTTGAAAGGAAGTTGCATGACCATTTCATTCAAACAAATTAACGGATCTTATTTTTTACTTCATTCAACTTCATTAAAGCTTCTACAGGGGTCAGGCGATTGATATCAATGTTTTCCAGCATCTTTCTTATTTCATCAAACGTTTCGCTGTGCGCATCAAAAATGCTTAACTGCATTTTAGGGATGGAAAGCTTTTTTACATTACCGGCTAACTTTTCTCCGGCATTCATTGAAACACCATCTTCCAATTCAACCTGCTTGCTCTCCAGTTGTTGTAATACCTCGTTGGCCCGGTCAATTAATTTTGGCGGCATTCCCGCCATTCGCGCTACATGAATACCAAAACTATGGGTACTGCCACCGGCAGCCAGTTTACGCAGAAAAATGATTTTATTTCCTACTTCTTTATTGGTTACATGGTAATTTTTTACACGGGGCAACTTATTTTCCAGCTCGTTTAATTCATGGTAGTGGGTTGCAAATAAGGTTTTAGGAGCCGCAGGGGAGTTGTGTATATACTCCACAATACTCCAGGCAATACTTATTCCATCATAAGTACTGGTACCTCTTCCGATTTCGTCCAGCAAAATTAAACTGCGTGGGGTAAGGTTATTAATGATGCTTGCTGTTTCATTCATCTCCACCATAAAAGTACTTTCACCACCGCTCAGGTTATCACTGGCACCAACCCTGGTAAAAATTTTATCTGTTAAGGGGATGGATGCAGCTACAGCAGGTACAAAACTGCCCATGTGCGCCATCAATGTAATCAAAGCGGTTTGGCGCAGCAAAGCACTTTTACCACTCATATTTGGACCTGTAAGTATAATTACTTGTTGAACTGTAGGGTCGAGGCTAATATCATTAGAAACATAAGTTTCACCCATTGGAAGGTTTCGCTCAATAACCGGGTGGCGACTTTCTTTAATGTCAAACTCCAGCCCATTATGTAATGTGGGTTTTTTATAATTAAACTGCAGCGCGTTTTGAGCAAAACAACACAGGCAATCCAGTATGGCCAGCACATTACCATTTACCTGCATAGGTGCAATAAAATCCTGCAACTCCAGTAAAAGCTGGTCGTAAAGCGATTGTTCAATAGCTGCTATTTTATCCTCCGCTCCTAAAATCTTTTCTTCATAAGTTTTTAATTCAGGGGTAATGTAGCGCTCACAGTTGTCTAGGGTTTGTTTTCGGATCCATTCTGCAGGCACCTTGGTTTTGTGCAGGTTAGTAACCTCTAAAAAATATCCAAATACATTATTGAAACCTACTTTTAAAGATGAAATTCCGGTAGCCTCAATTTCTTTTTGCTGTAACTGAACTAAAAAATCTTTGCCGGTGCTGGCAATATTTCTCAATTCATCTAACTCTTCATGAACCCCTTCCCGAATAACTCCACCCTTACTCACCAGCACCGGAGGATTTTCTACAATATTTTTGAGGATTTTTTCTAAAATATAATGACAGGGATTTAAGGCATCGGCCAGGCGTTTTAAATAATCATTATCTGCCAGAATGCTTTCACTTCTTATAGCTTCTACCTGTTGTAAACCTTTAGCTATCTGTAATACTTCGCGGGGGTTTATTTTTTTTAAAGGAATTTTACTCACCAGCCTCTCAACGTCTCCTGCCAGTTTAATATGCTGGGTAGCCTGCATACGCAACTCAACATTCTTGATTAAAAACTCAACCAGGTCCAAACGTTCATTAATTTTCCCCAGGTCTTTTAAGGGTAAAACAATCCACCGCTTCATAAGCCTTGCGCCCATCGGGCTAACGGTATTGTCCATAACTTTTAATAAGCTGGAGCCATTTTCAACCCCGCTTCCCAAAAGTTCTAAATTCCGTATAGTAAAACGGTCCATCCACAAATGGTCATCCTTTTCTAACCTATGTATTGAGGTTATGTGTTGCAGGTTGGGATGTTCCGTATCTTTCAAATAATGAAAAACGGCTCCCGCTGCAACAATGGCCTGCAACATGCCTTCTACGCCAAAACCTTTTAATGAGTGGGTTTGAAAATGTTTAAGCAAACATTCATTGGCATAGGTTTCATCAAAAATCCAGCTATCAAGGGTATAGGTGTAAAATTTATTGCCAAAAGTTTCTTTAAAATACTTTTGAAAGTTCCGTTGAAAAATCACCTCAGCGGGTTGCAGACTTTGCAATAATTTATCAATGTATTCAACATCGCCTTCGCTCACAAACATTTCTCCGGTCGATATATCCAGCAATGCAATACCGGCTTTTGCCTCAGTAAAATGTATGGCCGCCAAAAAATTATTGCTGTTATGCTCCAGCATTTTATCGCCCGATGCGGTGCCCGGAGTAACCATTTCGGTAACCCCGCGTTTTACAATTCCTTTTGCCTGCTTGGGATCTTCTAACTGGTCGCAAATGGCTACGCGGTGCCCGGCCTTTACCAGTTTGTGCAAATAAGTGTCCAGTGCATGGTGCGGAAACCCAGCCAGTTCGCTGCTGAACGCAGCGCCATTGTTGCGTTTGGTTAATGTAATACCCAAAACACGGCT
>JBBSJX010000095.1:0-11658 GCA_038256825.1 Chitinophagales bacterium | reverse complement strand
TGGGAGCCGCTATGGATTGTTACGACACCGCT
This sequence comes from Chitinophagales bacterium, assembly GCA_038256825.1. GTDB lineage: Bacteria > Bacteroidota > Bacteroidia > Chitinophagales > Chitinophagaceae > Segetibacter. The sequence goes on along the minus strand of JBBSJX010000095.1, from coordinate 11,626 downwards.
TTACAGTATAGCAAAGAAAGAGAACAGTTTGGCAGGCCCATTGGCGGTTTTCAGTTGCAGCAAAAAAAGCTGGCCGAAATGATTACCGAAATAACAAAGGCGCAATTACTGGTTTGGCGTTTAGGCACTTTAATGAACGAAGGCCGGGCTACGCCTGCCCAAATTTCGATGGCCAAACGAAATAGTTGCGAGATAGCAACTAACATTGCCAGGGAAGCACGCCAAATGTTAGGTGGTATGGGTATTACAGGCGAGTACTCTATTATGCGCCATATGATGAACCTGGAAAGTGTGATCACCTACGAGGGTACCCATGATATTCACCTGCTCATTACCGGTATGGATGTAACCGGATTAAACGCGTTTTCATAAAATTGATTTACCAAGAAAGGATTTTGAAGCATGGCAACCAAAACAAGCCAACCGCTTAAAACCGGTGCGGAAATAAAAAATAAGGAACTTAAAATATTTTTAATTGGCATGATGGGTTCCGGTAAATCGTACTGGGCCGCAAAGCTGAAAAAGAAATTGAAGATACCTGCCTACGACCTGGATAACCTGGTTGAAATAATGGAAGAGCGCACCATTGCCGAAATTTTTGAAGAAAATGGTGAAGCTTTTTTCAGGAAAGAAGAAACAAAAATGCTAAAGCTATTTAGTGAAAAAAAACAATTTATTTTAAGCTGTGGTGGTGGTACGCCTTGTTTTAACGAAAACATGGATTGGATGAATAAACAGGGAATTACCATTTGGATTGACGAGCCTATTGATGTTTTGGTACAACGCTTAATGGTAGAGAAAGATCACCGGCCCCTGATTAGCAAATTAAACAACCACGAGCTCGCCAATTTTTTAGCTGCAAAACTCGCGGAACGACAATTATTTTATTCACAGGCTCAGCACACGCTTACCGGTGCGCAAATATCGGAGCCGAGCTTTTTAAAAATAGTAGAACAGCATGCATAAAACATTTTTACGGGTTGCCGCCCTGCTGGGTGCAGTAACCGTTGCTTTGGGTGCTTTTGGAGCGCATACATTAAAAGGCCTGGTGTCCGACTCGGCGGTAAATACATTTGATACCGGGGTTCGGTACCAGTTTTATCATGTGTTTGCAATCATTATTGTAGCGATTTTATACAACCAATTTTCAAATAAATGGCTTACCTGGGCTGGTAAACTTTTTATAGGAGGGATCATCCTTTTCAGTGGCTCACTCTATGTGCTAACCTTTTACGCCGCCACCGTTCAGCCCGGTATTGGTTGGATTGGGGCAATAACACCCATTGGCGGATTATTATTTATTGCCGGTTGGATATGCCTGTTCATTGGTATTAAAAAGCCCAGGGCGTAGTATCCGCAAAATGGAGCACGCCATATTTAAACCATTTTTTTAATTTTTGTTACCGGCATTATTTTTCCAAATAAGCATCGTTGCGTCGCACTCTTGTACGGCACATCTTTTTTTTGGCGTTTTTTAAATGCTTAATAATTATTGTGTTCAATAAAGCTTTGCCGCTGCAGTGTGCGACGCAACGATGTTAAATTGATAGCCCAAAGCCCGGTACCAAAATAACCTTGCAAAGGCATCCAAGTTGTATTTCTGTTATATTTGCCCCGTATTATTAACTCATGGCCAACCGTATAAAAAAGAAGAACCCGCTACCCCCAAACCCTGATAAATTAACAGCGGACAAAGAGGTGGAAGTTACAATGCAGGACATTGTGAAAGATGAACGCACGTTTAAAATTGCCGGTACCATCAGCCTGTTGTTTTCGTTATTTCTGTTTGTTGCTTTTTCATCCTATTTGTTTACCTGGAAAACCGATCAGTCGCAGATATTTAACAGTGGAGGCATTAGCATTTTTTCAAATGATGATGCGCGGGTGGATAATTTACTGGGCGTTTTGGGCGCTTACACCTCGCACTTTTTTATTTATAAAGGCTTTGGCCTTGCCTCCTTTCTTTTTTGCTCTTTCTTTTTTGTTTTGGGCGTTAATATGTTGTTTGGCCGTAAAATTTTTTCGCTGAACCGCAACCTAAAATACATACTGGTAGGATTGATTGTTTTAAGCGTTGCCCTTGCATTTATTTTTAGCAACAATGGTTTTAGCTGGGGCGGAGCCGTTGGCGAATATGTTAGTGAATGGATGGTAAAAGTAATTGGCACCTTTGGCACCGCTGCGGTTTTACTCGTAGTGCTTTTCACCTATTTTATCTGGAGGTTTAATCCAAGTTTTACCTGGCCCGTTAAAAAGCAGGTAGCACAAACTATAAATGCTACAGATAACGAGGATGATGTTGCTTTTACAAATACTGGTATAGTTAATCCTTTAATGGAGCATGCTGCCGATGAAGATGAAAACGGGGCGCTATTGTATATTGAAAAAGATGCTGTTCCATCGAAAAATAAACTTAGAAAAGAGCACAATGGGGTAGTGGTCATCATGCCTGAAGAGGAGGAAACCTCCAACCCTTTGAATGACTTTAAGGTGGTAGAAAAAGATGAGCGGGAACCTTCGGTTGATGAAAGGCTGGACTTAAATAAAACCAATAACGAAGAAGAGTTTCCTTTAATTATTCAGGATGAGGTGGAAGAGGATAGTATAGATGAAATTCCTACTCTCGCTTTACACGCAAATCCATTACCTGAAACCAAAAACGTTTCATTGGAAGAAATGCCCCTTGAAATAAAGGAATTTTCGGATGATGATGAAGAAGAGGAAGAAGCCGTGGTGCCCAAACCAAAGCCGGTAAAATTGGATCCATACGAGCCCACTTTAGATTTGCGTGACTACAAGTATCCTGCACTTAATTTGCTTGAAACCCACGGAAGTGAAAAAATTGTTCATGACCCCGTTGAGCTCGAAAGCAATAAAAACCAGATTATATCAACACTAAAAAATTACGATATAACCATACAGCGGATTGCGGCTACAGTAGGCCCAACCGTTACATTGTACGAAATTGTGCCTGCGCCTGGTATTCGTATCAGCAGGATAAAAAACCTGGAGGATGATATTGCATTAAGCCTGGCCGCACTGGGTATTCGTATAATTGCTCCTATTCCGGGTAAAGGCACCATTGGTATTGAGGTGCCCAATGTGCGCAAATCGGTTGTAAGTATGAAAACCTTGCTGTCGTCCGATAAGTTTCAGAATAACTCCTACAGTCTGCCTATAGCCATTGGTAAAAAAATTGACAATGAGAATTTTATTGTCGACCTGGCAACAATGCCACACCTTTTAATGGCGGGTGCCACGGGCCAGGGTAAATCAGTTGGTTTAAATGCCATACTGGTTTCACTTTTATACAAAAAGCATCCATCGCAATTAAAGTTGGTTTTGGTTGATCCAAAAAAGGTGGAGCTTAGTATTTACCGGGTAATTGAAAAGCACTTCCTGGCCAAGTTACCCGGAGAGGAAGAATCAATTATTACCGATACTAAAAAGGTAATCCATACCCTTAATGCACTGTGTATTGAGATGGATAATCGCTACGATTTATTAAAAGAAGCTGGTTGCAGAAATATTAAGGAGTACAATGAAAAGTTTATTTCGCGCCGCTTAAACCCTGAAAAAGGGCACCAGTTTTTACCTTTTATTGTACTGGTGGTGGATGAATTTGCTGATTTGATTATGACCGCAGGTAAGGAAGTGGAAATGCCTATTGCCCGCCTGGCACAGTTAGCCCGTGCAGTGGGTATTCACTTAATTATTGCAACACAGCGGCCTTCAGTTAATATTATCACAGGTACCATTAAAGCCAACTTCCCGGCACGTATAGCCTTTAAAGTTTCCAGTAAAATTGACAGCCGCACTATTTTAGATGCAGGAGGAGCCGAACAATTAATTGGTAAAGGAGATATGTTGATAAGCTACAATGGCGAGATTACCCGTTTACAGTGTGCTTTTGTAGATACACCTGAAGTGGATAAGGTTGCTGAATTTATTGGAGACCAGAGAGGTTACCCGGATGCCTTTTTATTGCCGGAATATGTGGATGAAAAAGAATTAGAAGGAAAGGATTTTGATAGCGGCAATCGCGACCCGTTGTTTGAAGATGCTGCCCGGTTGATTGTTAGCAGCCAGATGGGAAGTACATCGCTCATACAGCGGCGTATGAAACTAGGTTATAACAGGGCAGGCAGGTTAATGGATCAACTAGAGGCCGCAGGTATTGTAGGACCCAATAAAGGCAGTAAAGTGCGTGAAGTGCAGGTTAAAACAGATATGGACTTAGAGGATTTATTACAAAATTTTGTTTAGAATTTTTTTAAAATATTAAGATCATCCTTAAAAATCCTAAGTGTTAAAAACTTTTATTACGCTCACCTCTTTTTGGTAGTGGCATAGGGTTTGCCTAATTCTGCACAATCCAGCCGTTTTGTTTTCGGTTACCATTAACATTCATCAATTAAACAAGCTATAACAGTTTGGGTCTATGGTTCAAATTGGATTATTAAAAAGATAATTATGAGAAAAGTATTTTATTTATTTATTGCATTGTCTACAGTAGTTTTTACCACACAGGCGCAAAACGATCCTAATGCCAAAAAAGTATTGGATGGCGTAAGTGCTAAATTAAAAACCTACAAAGGAATTGCTGCTGATTTTAATTATGTATCAAAAGGCAGAACAGGAAAAACGAATAGCAGTGTTGCCGGAAAAATTAATATCAAAGGCGATAAATACTATATAAAACAAGGTGCAACCGAAATATTTAGTAATGGCGATAAAACCTGGAATTATAATGGTAACAATGAAGTAACCGTTACCCCGGTTGATGAAGATAACTCGGCATTAACCCCACAAAAACTGCTTACTAACTTTTACGATAAAGATTTTACTTATAAAGTGGTTTCAACTGCCGGTAATTATAATGAAATTGAAATGAAGCCTATTGATAAGAGAAAAAACTTTCAAAAAGTGAATGTTTTTGTAGACAAAACTAAAATGATGATTACCAAAGCAAAGGTGTTGGATAAAAGTAACAACACCATTGAGTTTACTTTAAAAAATATAAATACAAATGCTTCAATTCCAGATGCTACTTTTGTATTTAACAAGAACAAGTACAATAAAAATATTGAAGTAATAGAATAAGAAATTATTCCTATGAACTTTCCTACATGCCCGCCTTCGTTACGAAGGCGGCTTTTTTATTTAAGCAAACTTGTATCTTGCACTAGCCAAAAAATATACATGAAACATCTTCCTTTAAATTCTCAAATTTTTATAAATAACAGGGATCGTTTTGTAAGCGAAATGAAAGCGGGCAGTCTTGCGATTTTCAACAGTAACGATGAAATGCCTTCCAATGGCGATGCTTTATATAAGTTTCTTCAAAACAGTGATTTGCTTTGGTTAACAGGTATTGAGCAGGAAGATTCCATGCTTATTTTATTTCCCGGTAACCCAGATCCTAAATACCGCGAAGTATTGGTTTTGGTTCGCCCTAACGAATTGAAAGAAAAATGGGATGGAAAAAGATTGAGAGCAGAAAAGGCTACAGCACTATCAGGTATTAAAACCATTGTTTGGCTTGATGCCCTGGAGGCTTTATTGCAACCCATGATACACCTGGCCGATCATATTTATTTAAATTCAAACGAAAATGACCGGAAGTCAAGTTCAATTGAAACCCGTGATTACCGTTATGCAAAAGAAATAATGCAACGGTATCCCTTGCATAAATATGAGCGTTCAGCCCGGATTCTAAAAAAATTAAGAGCCGTAAAAACCCAGGATGAAATTGAAGTGGTTAAGCAAGCCATTGATATTACGGATAAAACTTTTCGCCGCGTACTTCAATTTATTGAACCCGGGGTAATGGAGTACGAAATTGAAGCCGAAATTGTTCACGGGTTTTTAAGTAACAGGGCAAGGGGCGAGGCTTATGGAAGTATTATAGCAACCGGCGATAATGCAAGAATATTGCATTATGTTTCAAACACTGCTGAGTGTAAGGATGGGGAATTGATTTTAATGGATTTTGGTGCCAGCTATGGTAATTATGCTGCAGATTTATCGCGGACTGTACCAGTAAATGGTAAATTTACCGCCCGCCAAAAAGAAGTGTACAATGCCTGTTTGCATTTACATAATTATGCAAAGGGGATTTTAAAACCCGGTATCAGCATTATAGATTATACCGAAAAAGTGGGTGACGAAGCAACAAAGCAATTTATTAAAATCGGGCTATTAAAAAAGGCCGATGTTAAAAACGAAGACAAAGAAAACAAGGCTTATCGTAAATATTTATACCATGGCATTTCGCACCATTTGGGTGTTGATGTGCATGATTTAGGTACCCGGACCGAACACCTGGAAGAAGGCATGTTATTAACCATTGAACCGGGCATTTATATTGAAGACGAGAAAATGGGCGTACGTATTGAAAATAATGTGTGGCTTACTAAAAATGGAAATAAAGACCTGATGAAACGTATTCCTATCGAGGTGGAAGAAATTGAAAAATTAATGAGAAAATAGAGATTGAAATAAATCGTTTTATTGCTGACCATATCAAAAATTCTGCGTTTGCTCTAACCATTTTTTAAGTAAATGCTGTCTCCTTATTCTTTATGAAAATAATACCTAACATTTTTACGCTGCTAAATCTTTTTTTCGGGTGTATTGCCATTACCCTCATTTTGCAGAATGGTATGGTTTCTACGGTAGGTAGTCAGGGCGAAATTTTACTGATGTTGCCCGAAAAAATGTACCTCGCATCTGCATTTATAGGTTTATCGGCAATTGTTGATTTTTTTGACGGCTTAGTAGCGCGTTTATGTAATGTAGCTTCCGAAATGGGTAAGCAACTTGATAGCCTGGCTGATGTAGTAAGTTTTGGCGTTGCACCCGGTATGATTGTGTACCAGTTTTTACGCCTGGCTTTTGCCCAACACGAAAACGGCCTGGATGTTTCAGCTTTATGGTTGTTGCCTGCCTTTATCATTCCTTGTGCAGGCGCTTACAGGTTGGCCCGTTACAATCTCGATACCACACAAACACACGGTTTTAAAGGGGCGCCCATTCCGGTTGTAGGCATTCTCATTGCTTCTTTTCCATTAATATATTGGTTTTCGGCAAAACCCTGGGTAATTGATTTATTGCTAAATCAATGGTTTTGGTATGCAATAATAGCAGTAGTGAGTTACTTAATGGTATCCACCTTGCCCATGATTGCTTTGAAGTTTAAAGATTTGAGTTTAAAAAATAACCTTCCCAAATTAATTATTCTTGCAATTGCGGTGGTGTCAGCTTTATTGTTTCAATGGCTGGCCGTTCCGGTAGTGTTTGTGGTGTATGTAATCATTTCGCTCCTCATGCAGCAACCTTCCCCTGCAATCGAAAACGAACTTAGTTTTAAACAGCCTTAAATAATTGTAGTATTTAAAATTGGGTCCTGGCATTTTATCTTAACCCAACCCCGGTTGTGTCACTCACTTGTACGGTATATTTTCATAGCATCTTTAAGTACGCTGAGTAGCTAAAAATCTGCCCTATTAAAAAGCGTAAAAAAGGTTTGCTTTTTCGGGTTTGTCTTTAAGCTCATGCTCCATGCTTTTAACTATTTGTTCCTGGTACACCAGGTCCATACCGCCAGCCAGGTAACAAATGGAGAAATTAATGTCGTCGTTAATAATGATGAGGTTTTTATCACTGTCCTGTATTAGTGGGTAGGCATCACCTTTCAGGTGAGGCTCCTCCAGGTATTTCTGAATTACGGTATTTATAATTTCAATTTTCTCAAATTCTTCCATCTTCCTTTTAATAACATCCAGGCCAATAAAAAAAAGCCTGTTATTATAAAATTGTAATTGCACCAATAAACTAATATCAGTAAAGCTGCGGCGGTAAAAATATACCTTGTGGTTGTGGCTGCTGTTTTTATTGTTGTAAATATATTTTGGCGTACCAAAATCTTTGGCCACCGAATTTAAAGAGCTTCCAAATTTTAATCCCAGTGGGCTTATTGCTGCTGTTGTTTGTTTAAAGAGATCTTCCGCGGAGTTGTATACTTTAAACAATTTAGTAATTCTTTTAAAGTATATCCGGTTAAAATAGTAATCATTCCTCACTTCGGCTGCTGAAAACGAGGCATTAAGTAATTTTCGTGCTTTGCGTACAATTTGGTTTATCATAATAATGATAAGGCTATTCGGGTTTTAAAAGATGATGTGCCAGCTTTAATTTTTACAGCTTTTTTACAGGCTATGGGGATGCATTAAAGCGTTCTTTTTAAAACGAATTATTATACTCCTTATTGCAGTCAAATAATAATAAAATCAGGTATCAAGGTTATCCCTCAACTCAGCCGATATGCTGATTAAAACCTTGTCAATTCTATGGGAGTCCATGTCAACAATCTCAATCTCAAATCCCTTCCATTCAAATTTATCGCCGGTAAGGGGTATGCGTTGCAGGCGGTGCAAAATAAATCCGGCAATGGTGTCAAAATCATGTTCCCCTTCATTCATCCATTCAGTTTTATTAAAATGACTTAAAAAGTCGTAAAAGGGAATTTGGGCGTCCACCAGGTAGGTTCCATCAGCTCTTTCAACAATTTCATAATCATCTTCATCTTCCTGGGCTATATCACCTACAATGGCTTCCAATATATCATTCAGGGTTATCATTCCTTCAAGGCTGCCATATTCATTTACTATAAAACAGCTATGGATGTGTGTTGCTTTAAATTTTTCTAATAACTGGTAGGCTGTGTTGTTTTCAGGTACAAACATTCCCGGCCTCATTAAATCCTTTAGCAGCACATGGTCATCGGCCAGTAAAATATCTTTAATGCTTACCACACCCTTAATATTATCAATGCTTTTTTCGCATAAGGGATACGTGCTGTGCACCACTTCACGCATTCTTTGTTTAATATCCGCCACAACTGCGTTCACTTCCATCCACTCAATATCGCTCCTGTGGGTCATTAGCGATGTTATATTACGGTCGCCCAGGTGAAAAATTCTTTCTATAATTTCCTGTTCTGCTTCCTCAATTGCGCCATGCTCCGTTCCTTCATGCAAAATCGCTTTAATCTCTTCTTCGGTAACTGCGGTATCGTTTGGCTTAATGTTAAAAATCTTTGTGAGAACATTGGTGCTTTTACTCAATAACCAGATAAACGGGTGGGTTATATACGACATAACTTTCATTGGCCCGGCTACAAACTTCGCAATTACTTCTGGTTTTGATAATCCCAGGCGCTTAGCAATCAATTCGCCCACCAACGATAAGTATGTAATTAAAAGTACCACAACAAAAGTGGCAAGGGTACCGGTTTGTGTTTCGGATAAATGGAACTGCTTTAAAAATTCAACAATCCCGCCTTTAAGGTTTTCACCGGAGAAAATACCGGTTAAAATACCCATAAGAGTAATCCCTATTTGTACCGTTGATAAAAATTTATCAGGATTATTTGCAAGGTTTAATGCCTCTCTTGCACTGGCATCTCCCTTATTTGCCTGTATTTCTAACCGTGCTTTTCGTGCAGACAATAACGCTATTTCAGCCATTGCAAAAAGCCCATTCAAAACTATTAATCCCAGAATTATAAAAACCTCTACCATTTTTTTTCTATTGGCGCAAAGCTATGCATTCGCATTCTAATAAAATTCATACCAAACCAGGTAATAAGAAAGGCATTATTAATATTATTCATTGTCTAAAATTTATATTGCAGGCCTTTATGAGTAATGAGGCGAAAAATATAGCAATACTTGGTGCCGGGCCCGCAGGGTTAACCGCAGCTTATCTTTTATGCAAAGCAGGCCATAATATTGTTGTGTACGAAAAGGATCCTAAATATGTTGGAGGCATTTCGCGTACAGAAACTTATAAAGGCTATCATTTTGACATTGGCGGACACCGGTTTTTTTCAAAATCGCAGGAGGTTGAAGATTTCTGGAGCGAGATTTTAGGTGACGATATGCTGGAACGACCACGCAGCTCCCGGATTTACTATAACAAAAAATACTTTTCTTATCCCCTTGCAGCAATTGAAGCGCTACATAAACTGGGTATTGTAGAAACGACGAGATGTGTTGCCAGTTATTTAAAAGGCAAAATATGCCCGGTTAAAAATCCCCAAAATTTTGAAGATTGGGTTTCCAATCATTTTGGTAAACGATTGTACCATATATTTTTTAAAACCTATACCGAAAAAGTTTGGGGAATACCCTGCAGCGAAATTTCGGCAGATTGGGCCGCCCAGCGCATAAAAGGTTTGTCGCTTTCGTCGGCTATAAAAAATGCTTTGTTCAAGCCGCGCAAAGTAAATAGCAAAGATAAATTGATTAAAACCCTGATTGATACCTTTCGCTATCCTAAAAAGGGACCGGGTATGATGTGGGAAGCCTGTGCAAAAAAGGTTATTGAAATGGGAGGGCAAATAAGGATGGGTTCACTTGTAAAGGGATTAGAATTTAATAACAACCAATGGAGCATTCATTTAACCGGTAGCAATGTTGAAGAGGGGTTTGATTTTGTGATTTCATCGGCACCGATAAAAGATTTGTTGCCCCACGTTTATCCAAGGCTAAGTATTCCGGCAATAAACGCCGCCGGGCAATTAAATTACAGGGATTTTATAACCGTGGTTTTGATAATGAAGGAGAAAAACATGTTTAGCGACAACTGGATTTATATACACGATCCTTCGGTTAAAGTGGGGCGGGTTCAAAACTTTAAGTCGTGGAGCCCGTATATGGTGCCCGAGGCCAATATGGCTTGCTATGGCCTTGAATATTTTTGTTTTGAAGGTGATGGTATGTGGACTGCCAATGATGAAACATTGATTGCATTGGGTAAAAAGGAACTGGAGCAGATTGGATTAGGTAAAGCAATTGATGTGGTTGATGGGTATGTGGTAAGGCAGGAGAAGGCTTACCCGGTGTACGATAAAATGTATAAAGAGCATATTGCAATCATCAGGGAAGATTTGAAAAATTACCCCGGTTTGTACCTGGTAGGCCGCAATGGAATGCATAAATACAATAACCAGGACCATAGTATGATGACGGCTATGCTGGCTGCAAAAAACATTATTGCAGGAAAGGAATTATACAACCTTTGGAATGTAAACCAGGATGCCGAATACCACGAAAGCGGGGACCGAAACATGGTGGAAGGTGGCAGGATGGTGCCCCAACCCATAAACTAAACCTCTTGTAAATTTTATATTAATTATTTTGGGTTTCCAGCATTAGCAATACTTTCAACATCGTTGTCGCAAGACCGACCACCGCGGTTACTAACTTATGCATTTTGAATATGCAGGGCATTTTATAACATACTTGCTGCATAAAGGTTTGCCGTACAAGTGTGCGACGCAACAATGCTAAATAGTAAAAATAATGCTGGGTTCATAAAATAAAAAAGGCCGCTAAACAGCAGCCTTTTTATAAAATAAATACAGTTCAATTAAATATCAATCGCCTCGCCATATGCAACTGCGGTGGCCTCTTTTAAGGCTTCGCTCATTGTAGGGTGCGGGTGTACGGCATTTAGTATTTCGTGCGCCGTAGTCTCAAGCTTGCGTGCTGTAACAACTTCGGCAATCATTTCGGTAACATTGTTACCAATCATGTGTGCACCTAAAAATTCGCCATAT